>NZ_JCAALS010000003.1:0-272094 GCF_059686975.1 Paenibacillus xinjiangensis
ATAAACGAACGTAATTGCTCTTTGGTCCACAGTCCCATGTGCTCTCCCCAACCTTTCTACTACTTTCATTTTAGTAGGTTTTGGAGTTTACACAAACTATTTTACAGACTCCCGAAGAGTGTTATTGCATTATTTATGGCTATTATTTTGGTATTAACTAGTTTCTTATGGTATCAACAAAAAGGGCTCTTCGCTCTACTAGATGGGTAAAAGAGACAGCAAGGCTGCCGATTGAATGTTGCTTACGGCAGCCTTGTGTATGATACGGTCTGTGGCCTTTGTTTAATGTGAACATAACGAGTATGGAGGTGAATCAATCAATTTCTAGCCATGCTTCATAAAAAATACGTAGTTCTTTTCCCTCTTCTTTGGTTGAAAGAAGATATTTACAGATCATAGTACCTCCCCTGTAACCCAAGCGTTGTGCGGTGCTCCAAAATTCCTCCGCATTCATTTGCTTTTCTCGGTTCATCCAAAGCAATCCATACAAATATTTTCTTTCTTCATCGTCTCCTTCACGTAAAATATTTTTTGTCTCCGAATCTACAAACATGCCGCAGACCATTGAATCTACAAAGGGACTTGAAAGTATATCTGCCGATAGTCCAGGATCATCCAGATACAATTGTACCATCTCTTTATCCTGAAAATTAAAAGAGCGGACTGGGGACAACCGAGCTTTTATTACACACAGTGGTTGTGATTGCATATGTTTATATTTTTCTAATTTTATTTCTCTTGCCTGGATTCGTTCAGTCACTTGCTGCAAGTAGGTGATTTTCTGTTCCAAGTCGGTCTTTGTTTCTCTAAACAACAAGGCTAGTTCATCGGCACTCTTGGTGTCGATCTCTTTGATTTTAAATAATGGAAGCTCCAGACTTCTAAAAAAAATAATATCACAAATATCGAGCATCGTTTGGAAAGAAAAATTCCGGTAGTTGTTATCATTGTTGCGTTCGAAGCGGATCAGGCCCTCTTTATCCCAAAATCTCAAAGTCGACGTAGAAACACCGAGAGCTTCTGATACATCGCTGATCTTCATAAATTTTTCCATGAAATATTTCCTTCCTATAGAAAACTATATTGAATTGTCAAATACCTTTGTACTGATACGGTTATTGACTTTGAAGTAGCTTTAAAGTTTATAATTTTTCATTATAACATACTAATAATGCTAAAAAACTAAACTCTCTGAAAGGCTATATGATTATGAAACAGCTCTTGGACCTCTGACAAAAAAGTGGACACCAATTAACGTTGCTCACGCGATACTTTTGTAGTAAGCAGCTTTAATGTGGTCTGGGGCAATGAACCGTGAGTTCGTTTCTGATTGTAAAAGAGTTCGATGTACTCAAATACGTCTTGTTTTATTTTTTGAAAAAATATCTAAACTAAATCGTTCCCTAGAATTTCCTATCAAGTATAAATTGATAGGGAAATGAAAAGAATTTTTATAACATCACGTCTATATTTTTCTTATCATAAATAGGGAATTATTGTTTTATTAGGAGGAGTCGCAATGAATAGTAATGAAAACGCAGTATAAATTAACATAATGAGATCGCACAAAATGAGGAGAGAACAACGATGATTACTTTACTACTAATTATTATTTACCTCGCGTTTATAGGTCTTGGATTGCCGGATGCTTTGCTTGGCAGTGCTTGGCCCGTAATGAGACATGAAATTGGTGCCACAACCGAAATGGCAGGATATATAGCCATGACGGTCTCATTTTTTACGGTGCTATCCAGCTTATTGGCAAGCAGATTTTTACACAGATTTGGTACAGGGAAAGTAACTTTATTCAGTATCTTATCAACGACGATTGCCCTGCTTGGGTATTCTATATCCAACGAATTCTTATTTCTAATCCTTTTGGCGATTCCTTTGGGATTAGGTGCCGGTTCTGTTGATGCTGCACTAAGTAATTATGTAGCATTGCATTTCAAAGCCAAGCATATGAGCTGGCTGCATTGTTTCTGGGGGATCGGAGCAATGACTGGCCCTTTTGTCATGTCGTTTTCGCTTAATAATGATAATAACTGGCGTGCTGGATATCTTGTGGTAGGGCTGCTCCTTACTTTTGTTTTTGTAATATTACTTTCTTCGTTGTCTTTGTGGAAGATTTTCGAGAAAAGGAAATTAGAAGAGGGGGAAAGTGAGAAAAAACTCATAAGTAATAGAGAGGCATTTAGTATTCCTGGCGTTAAAATGTCCATGATTGCCATGCTTTGTTACAATGGTTCGGAAACAGCCGCTGGGCTATGGATGGCATCTTTTTTTATAGGGAGCAAAGGAATTTCTCCTGTCACTGCTGCAGCGTTCACTTCCTTGTTTTTTATGGGAATCATAATTGGGCGTATTATTTCGGGTTTCCTTTCGACTACTGTATCGAGTAAAATCCTGATCCGATACGGTGGAGTAGTTGGCTGTGCCGGACTACTGCTTCTTATTTTACCAGTCCCATCGTGGGCTGCTGCCGGAGCGTTGTTTATTGTAGGACTAGGTGGAGCACCAATCTATCCAAGTATTGTTCATGCAACACCAGAGCGCTTTGGCGAAAAGGCCTCCTCAAGTGTTATTGGACTCGAAATGGCAAGCGCTTATACGGGGTCCACACTCATTCCATTAGTCATGGGCGTTATCGCAAGCCAATTTGGAATGAATATGGTACCCATAATTCTGCTTATCCTTTTTAGTGTTATGTTTGTATCTACGGAAATGGTCAATAAAGTCTTTAAACATTAACGTGCGCAACGCAGTGCTGCTTAGGTAATCAACTTTAGTTGGAACTGTACTTGCAAAGCAAAGTAGCTCCTAAAGAATGAATCAATCGCTGTCGCAAAAGGGGGCTTTTTTGCTGAAATAGTTGTTGAAATGAAATCGTGTCGTGTCCACAAAATTCCATCGACCCCAGTCACCTCTCCCAGTCTATCATGCTTGGGTTTGAGAAAGTTTACATTATAAAAATCATAGCCAAGGTACTCATTTCTAAAAAGTTCTATCAGCTTTCGTTCCTTGTTCTCTATATAGAGGAGATTCCTCCAAATGCAAACTGACAAGTGGATTGAATCAATGATAATTGTTCGGAGAAAATAAAGTGATAGACTGGCTTCACGGCGGCCGGCTCGAGGAGATGCACATTACATTACGGAACGCTTTAGGATAGTACCGTGCCCGGATGCTATGATCGATTTGAGGAGATGCAGCTCATACTCCTGGTGTATTTGCCCATAGCGTCTACCATGCTGCTAATATTCTGCTATTCTATGTAGCGGATGAATCTGTTAAGGATACGAGATTGTAACAGGTAATGAATGAAATCAAATCGCGGACGGAATGACATTAGGTCTAATACTTATTGACGATGCCAAATCAGCTATGATATTCTGAATGCAATATAAAGGCAATGCAACTTACGGGTTCAACCTCATTCATTGGGGTTGAACCCTTTTTGCGTTGCTGGATATGCAAAGGAGAATAGTTATGACGACAAAAGAGGTATTGCTTCAGCGGTTGGATGCAATTGGAGAGATGCTGGAACAGAAAGGAGAAGCGTTAATGCTTATCGGACTTGGCTCAGTAGGGAAGGAGACTGCTCGAATTGACGATTATTCAGATTTGGATTTCTACGTCGTTGCTGCTCCTAACTGCAAACAACGATTTATCGATCAATTAGACTGGCTTGAGGATGTTCATCCGCTGGCTTATGCCTTCAAGAATTGTGATCTTGGCTATAAGGTGATGTTCGAGGACGGCATATATGGGGAGTATGCTGTATTCGAGGAATCGGAGCTGGAGTCAGCTGTTTATTCGGAAGGAAGAGTCGTGTGGAAGGCTCCAGCTTATGATAATGCTGCGCTTGCTCTTGGAACAAGCAGCATTCCTAGTGTGAGAGGCAGATCAGTTGATTTTGTTGTTAATGAAGCATTAACGAATTTATATGTTGGACTTGGCCGCTACGCCAGAGGGGAGAAATTATCGGCTGCAAAATTTATACAACAGTACCCCATAGATGGTTTGTTATCCATTATGCATTTATTGGAGAAAGAGGTGGATTATTATCCAGATTCATTCGGCAATGAACGAAGAATGGAGAAGCGATTCCCTGTCTTCGCAAGTAGAATTGGCCCGCTAATTCAAGGCTATGATAAAGTGCCAGAATCCGCCTTGTGTATGCTGAATTACCTTGAGGAGATTCATCCTATTAATACAAGATTAAGCGCTGAAATCCGCGCACTAGCTGCGAAGCTGATGACGAACCCGTCTTCAGGATAAAGCAATGCTATTCCTTCCCAAGAGCCTGGCTTCTATAATGAGGTCAGGCTCTTTGCCTTCTGAAAATTAAGGAAATCTTTAGATTCTCCTTAGATAGATTTTAGATTCCAATAGTATAATGAACCTAATAGAATGCATTGTTCAGGCTTTGCCCTTAGCATTGCAGGCTGAAACGAAGTCATTCAGGATATAATTGGAATAGACAATAATAGAACCAATCCTATACATGTGGAGGTGTGACCTTATGTCACAAGAGAGCCAGACAGGTCTTGTACGTATTTCGAATGATGTGGTGACAAGCATTGCAGGCATGGCAGCATTGGAAGTGCCGGGCATTGCAGCTATGTCGGGAGGCATATCTGAGGGAATAGCCAAGCGACTTAGTGGTAAAAGCATACAAAAAGGTATCACCGTAGAAGTCGGTCAACAGGAGGCTGCCATTGATCTGCGTATTATTGTGCACTACGGCAGCAGTATTCAAAAGATATGCACAGAGCTTCAGCACACGGTGCGTGATACGGTAGAGAATATGACGGGTCTGTCCGTTGTAGAGGTGAATGTGAAGGTAGATGGCGTCGCCTTCCGAGAAGAAGAGAAAGCTAGTCGTGCGGACGAGCTATTGCGCGTGAAGTAAGAGGAATAAGCTGTGCATGAACAGCTAAGGTATAGAAGTACAGGGGGAACTATGACATACACGATTCTGATAGCGGATGACGAGCCGGAAATCGTTGAATTGCTGCAGCTGTACTTAGAGAAGGACTACACAATTGTGGAGGCGGAGAACGGAGCACGAGCGTTGGAGCTCATACGGACACAGGACATTCATCTAGCTATTCTGGATATCATGATGCCGGGACTCGATGGCTTGCAGCTCATTAAGAAAATTCGGGCGACGCATCGATTGCCCGTGCTGTTCTTGTCCGCAAGAAGCGAGCATCATGATAAAATTCTTGGCCTTAGCCTTGGAGCAGACGACTATATAGCCAAGCCCTTCAACCCATTAGAAATTGTCGCACGCGTCGAAGCCTTGCTGAGGCGAGTCTATCAATTTGATGTACAGCAGCCCTCCCAAACGGATAATAGACCGATTCAGGTAGGCGAGCTGAAGCTGGATCGGATACAGTGTATTCTGTATCGCGCCAGCCAGCCTGTCCCACTGACACCAACTGAATATAAGATCGTGGATCTGCTGCTGGAGCAGCCAGGACGTGTATATACACGCAAGAAAATATATGAGGCAGTATGGGGAGATTACTATTCGCATGATGATAGTACAATCATGGTACACATTAGCAATCTGCGAGAGAAAATCGAAACGGATTCCAAGCAGCCGGTCTATTTGAAAACGATTAGAGGATTGGGGTACAAAATTGAAGCGCCTCCGGAAATCTAGAGAAAAGCGGCTGCTGCAAACGTCGCTTATGTTCGACTTCTTATTCTTCAATGGCATGCTGCTGCTGGTTCTGGCAGCGGTGTATGTAGGATTCACGCTGGATGTAATCAGAAGGGATGATAATGGCGCGGAGCCAGATCCCGACTTGAAGGTGGAAGCCAGCTATTATAGGGAAGGCAGCGGCAGCGTTGCTGAGCTTGAGCGGCTGCAGCTAAGCGGAGGCTGGCTTGAGCTGTTGAATGCAGATCGTCAGATCGTACGGGTAAAAGGTGTCAAGAGTGATCAGGTTCAAGCATATACCGAGTCAGAGCTGTATGAGCGGCTCAGCAACGCTAGTAGGCAGCCGTATTATTATTCTTTGTCCTCTCTTGAAGGGAATACGGAGGAACGTTATCTATTGCTCAAAATTCCACGGACGATGGTCAACATAAATATAAATCATGCAGAGACTGTGACGACGCTGCATTACCCGTATTCCTTCTACATTTTTCTAGGTATAGGGCTTATTCTGCTGCTTATTTTTGTATATAGCTATTGGGTGGCCAGACGTATTAAGAAGCCGCTGCAGATTCTTACGCTCGGTCTGAAGCAGATGATCGAAGGCAATTATAATACGCGGATTTCCCTCTATGCGGAGAAGGAATTTACCCAGATTGGGGATACCTTCAACTATATGGCTGATGTGATTGAACGGACGACGGCGGAGAAGCGGTATGCGGAGGAGAGCAAGCAGCGCTTAATCGTCAATCTCTCTCATGATCTTAAGACACCAATAACAAGTATTCAGGGTTATGCGCAGGCGCTGAACGAGGGCCGTGGCGAGGACAATGAACGTCAGAAACGTTACTTGAGCTACATTTATAACAAAGCCACTCAAGTGACGAAGCTGATCCAGAACATGCTAGAGCTGCTCAAGGTTGATTCCCCGGACTTCCTGCTCCGAATTGAACGGCAGGAGATTGGCGAGTTCCTAAGAGAAACGATGGCGGAGACTTATGGGGAAATCGAGCAGAAGAAGTTCATCCTTCAGTTCCAGGTTCCTGAAGAGGATGTGTATGCCAGATTCGATTCTGAGCTGTTGTCCAGCGTGCTGCACAACTTAATTTCGAATGCGGTTACGTATAATCCGCCAGGCACCAGCCTGCGTGTGGCATTAATTCCAATGGAGCATGAGATTGCAATTGAAATAGCTGATACGGGAATAGGCATCCCGCAGGAGCTGTGGGCTACGATATTTGATCCGTTCGTTCGTGGTGATGAAGCAAGGTCGACAACGGGAGGCACCGGGCTTGGTCTATCGATTGCTCGGAAGAACACAGAAAAAATGGGGGGCACGCTGCGACTTGGCAGTCATGGCGAGGAGTCGACGTTGTTCACCATCCGATTGCCAAGATAACTAAATGGAAGGTGAACACAGTGACTTTTGCCAAGCTGTTGTTATTTGCATTTTTAATGATTATCATAGGAATAGTTGTTGTTGGAATTAAATTCTAAGGGAGGAAAGCATGGCTAAGCTTAATTTGTTTATTCGTATATGTATAGCCTTAGTGCTCGTGCTGGGCATCGTTTATTTGGGGACGCTGGTTAACTTCATCTTTCGTCCCATCCTATCTTTATTCAGCGTTATTCTAATACCGCTGATGCTGGCCGGCTTTTTCTATTATTTGCTCCGTCCAGTTGTAAACTTCATGGAGAAGCATAAAATTCCCCGGACACTGGCGATTATCATTATTTATATCGTCATTGCTATTCTGCTCGCGGCGTTTGGACTAATCGTATGGCCGTCCTTGCGAACGCAATTAATTAACTTCGTAGAGAATGCGCCTATCCTATTCAATACCCTTACTAATGAGCTTCAGCAGCTAGAGGATAGTGAGTGGTTATCGGGAATTCTTCCGGCAGACTTTAGCCCCCTGTCCCAGCTGACGGAATACTTGAATAAAGGATTTGCTGTGGTAACGAATTACGTTACTGGCTTATTCTCTTTCTTCTCCAACTTCGCGATCATTCTGTTCACCTTCCCGATCATGCTGTTCTACATGCTGAAGGAGGGCGGGAAATTCGGACGCAAAATAGTGAGCTTCATTCCGAAGCGATTCCGCAAGGAAGGCAGTATCGTCGTGGAGGATATCGACAATGCATTAAGCGGATTTATCGTAGGCAGGGTCATCATTAATCTAGCTTTAGGAGTGCTTATGTACTTAGGCTTCCTGCTCATCGGATTGCCTTATGCGCTATTGCTGACGGTCGTAGCCGTTATCATGAACTTCATTCCGTTTGTAGGCGCGATCCTGTCGGCTATACCCGTGTTCATCGTCGGATTTATCGAATCCCCTTCTACGGCGATATGGTCGATTGTTATTATATTAGTCGCGCAGCAGATTCAAGATAACTTAATAGCACCTTATATATTTGGCAAGCAGCTGGATATTCATCCGTTGACAACGATCATACTCATCCTAGTCGGCGGTGATGTAGCGGGCATGATTGGCTTCCTGCTCATTATTCCAGTCTATATGATACTTAAGATTGTAGTTACGAAGAGCTACGAGATGTTCTTCAAGAATCGATGGGAAAATATTTAACCCGCCAGCTCAATGATGCAAGCCTGAGGTTTGTTTCGGGTACATTAGCTTATAATGGAAATATAGACTAATGAGGGATGAATCAGGAGGGCTTGAAGCTTGAGCGGATTGCAATTAAAGGGCTGGTGGATGAAGCTCATCGGCAAAACAGAGGAAGCAGCTGATCTGGACTATCAATCAGATGAGGTGGTTGAGCTCAAGGGTCGTACGTCGACTCGTGTGGTCAGTGCAGAGCTGGGACTTACGATACTCGAGCTCGCTCAGAAGAATGAGATAGAGTGGAGCTTCGAATGTAAAAAAGGGCTGTGTGCCCGATGTCGTTGTTATGTTAGTGAAGGAAGAAAGCATATATCCGAGCCCAATGATAAGGAAATTAAACGTCTTGATCCAGGTGAGATCGCATCTGGCTATCGACTCGGCTGTCAGACACGTATAATCAGTGATGGCAAAGTATCTGTTACGCTGACTCCTTATTGAAAATGGTTGCTTGTAAGGTACCCGTCCTGCCGCTAGATTCATACCATATTGGAATGGTATATGCCATTGACCAAATATGATGAATTCGGAGGGAGCCATGAATAAGGTCGCCTTCATTACAGGCATTACAGGACAGGATGGCATGTATCTTGCCGAGCTGCTGCTGAGCAAGGGCTATGTGGTGCATGGTCTAAGGCGCCGCAGCTCATTGTCCAACACTGGCCGAATCGATCGTCTTGTCGAGGCTGCAAGTCGTGCTGAAAGGCCGTTATTCCTGCATTACGGAGACTTGACGGATTCCACTAATTTGATTCGTCTAGTCCAGAGCATTCAGCCGGACGAAATATATAATCTGGCGGCAATGAGCCATGTGCATGTGAGCTTCGAGACTCCTGAGTATACAGCCAACGCGGATGGTATTGGCACGCTCCGGCTGCTTGAGGCGGTAAGGCTGCTCGGATTGACCGAGAAGACTCGGGTATATCAGGCTTCTACTTCAGAGCTATACGGACTTGTGCAGGCTGTTCCACAGAGTGAGACGACGCCCTTCTATCCTCGCAGCCCTTATGCGGTTGCAAAGCTGTATGGCTATTGGATTACCGTGAACTATCGAGAAGCTTATGGGATGTATGCATGCAATGGAATTTTGTTCAATCATGAGAGCCCAGTGCGGGGCGAAACCTTCGTAACGCGCAAAATAACACGGGCAGTAGCTCGAATTGCTTCCGGCATGCAGGAGACACTGGAGCTCGGCAATCTATCCGCTAAGCGGGATTGGGGCCATGCGCGTGACTATGTCGAAGCGATGTGGAGAATTTTGCAGCAGTCAGAGGCAGAGGACTTTGTCATTGCAACGGGTCAGACAACGGAAGTGCGTGAGTTCGTCCGGCTAGCCTTTGCTGAAGCGGGGATTGAAGTGGCATTCGAAGGCACAGCGGAGGATGAGTTCGGTTATGTTGTCTCCTGCAGCCATCCGAAGCACCAGCTTCCTGCCGGGCAAAAGGTAGTTCAGGTGTCTCCGCGCTTCTATCGGCCGACTGAGGTCGATCTGCTGCTCGGAGATGCGACGAAGGCTCTTACGAAGCTTGGCTGGGAGCCGGCTATCACGCTTACTGAGCTGGTCAGGGAAATGGTGGCAACAGATCTGGAAGAGGTACGCCGTGTATCTGATTTGCGCAAACTCGGGTACGATGTAAGCTTGGATTCGGAATAACTAGCAGCCATAATTTCAAGCGAAGGGGCTGTCTCAAAAGTATGAAGTTCGCTGGAGAGACAGCTCATTTTTAACCAAAATGTTTCAAAACATAAAAAAATAGCCGTACAGGGTGTCTAATCCTGTACGGCTATTTTTCACGATATGCTGTTCATTATCTAAGTTAGGTATCTTATTTCTTAAGCTAATGACTTTATTTCTTTCCATTTCACTCGATCTAGTCCCCAGCAACACCAAACCTATCCATTACTGTGTAGAAGATAGAGAAATAAGCTGCTTAACGAAAGAAAATGTGACGTTAGACGACAAAGGCACGATTCGTTATTTAGCCATTTCCATATATACGAGACTGACTTAAGTCTCAACGATGACTTATGAGACAGCCTTGAGCGGAGCACCTCCATAGGGAACCCCGCACAAGAACCGCTGTATTACAATTCGCGCAGACGCTCTTTAATTCGATTACTAATGTGCTGAATATCCAGCTCGCTAATTCCACCATAGGTAGGGATGTTAATGCCTTGTGCAGCGATGCGATTGGCAACAGGGAACTGCTCCAAGGGCTGCAGATTTTTGTAAGGGGGAAGAATATGCATCGGATAAAAGAATGGGCGGGTCTCGATGCCGTCTTCCTTCAGCATCGCCATGAACTGGTCTCGGCCTGCCGCATCTAATTTGTTCAGGACGATACTGAACATCCAATACACATTTTTGGCCCATGGCTGTTGCACGGGAAGGGTAAGCGCTGATTCCGATTGTAATTGCTCTGTATATAAGGAGGCGACACGTATTCTCTCCCCTACATGCCAATCTACATTTTCTAACTGAGCACAACCGACTGCCGCCTGAAGATTCGTTATCCTATAGTTATAGCCGATAACGGGGAACCAATATTTGCGCACTGGATCGATGCCTTGGCCTCGCAAGGTTCTCATAGTATTGGCTAATTGCTCATCATTCGTCGTAATCATACCGCCTTCGCCAGTCGTAATGATCTTATTGCCGAATAGGCTGAAGGTCGCTGTATGGCCGAGTGATCCGGTTCTCCGTCCTTTGTATTCCGCACCGAGTGCTTCTGCTGCGTCCTCTAGAACGAATAAGCCGTGCTTGTCGGCAATGGCTATAACCGCATCCATATCAGCTGGATGGCCATAGAGATGAACGGGAATGATGCCTTTCGTCTGCGGTGTGATTAAGTCCTCAAGCAGCTCGGCGTTCATATTCCATGTATCCGGCTCACAATCGATGAATACGGGCTTAGCACCGCAATACATGACAGCATTAGCTGTAGCAATGAATGTAAGCGTTGGGACGATAATCTCATCTCCAGGGCCGACTCCATGTGCGAGCAGCGCTAAATGCAGCGCGGTCGTTCCATTGCTGCAAGAAATCGCATATTTAGTGCCGCAATAGGCAGCAAAGTTATCCTCGAAAGCGGTAATATATTTGCCCGTAGATGAGATCCACGTTGAATCGATGCAATCCATTACATATTTTTTCTCATTTCCGTTAAAAACGGGAACGGCAACCGGATAAAATTTGTCCTTCAACATTCTGCCTCCCTCCGTGTTACGTTCGTTCCTCTGTCTGCATGGGTCTGATGATAGTGGCCGGAACTCCGACAGCGAGAACATAATCCGGTATATGGCGAATAACGACGGCGCCCGCGCCAATCATACAGCCTTTTCCTATATGCATGCCGTCAATGGCTATCGCACCTGTGCCGAGAAAGGATTCGTCTCCTACGGTGACGCTGCCCGAAAGCGTGCTTCCTGGAGCGATGTGGCAGGCTTCACCAATGACACTATCATGATCAATGGTAGCGCCGGTATTAATGATAGAGTAGGAGCCAATTCGGCAATCCGGCTGAATAATACTGCCTGCCATAACGGCCACGCCTTTGCCGAGTGATGCACTTGGCGCAATGTAAGCATGTGGACTGACAGCGTTAATAAGCTCGAAGCCAAGACTCTCTGCATACTGAGCCAGTCTCCGTCGTCTGGCATTGTTGCCGATCGCTACAAAGGCGTGACGAATGCCTTGCTCGAGCAGATCTGGCAGACTGCTGTCATCACCAATAACAGGTACACCGAGAACCGCTTTTCCTCGGTCCTGCGAGGTACAGCCGACGATCGATACATGCGGATCAGCTCGCAGCATGTCGATGATCACTTTAGCGTGGCCACCAGCCCCGATAATGACCGCTGAATTAGGAATAGAGTGATTGAGCATGTGGATCGCTCCTTCTGACAGTAAAGATAAGAATAAAAGCAGTTACTCTAATCATATTCAATGGAATGTTTTTTGCTTCACGAATGGCTAGACGTGTGTCTATTTATTGCAATATGGTCGAAATCCCCAGTCTGCTAGGGCAAATGCCGTTGCTAATTCCAACCGTGACAATACTCTAACTATGAAGAAGAAGGGATTGGAGGCTGGGTATGAAACGCAAAGGACGTCGCTCCAAGGGTTCGGTGAAGCGCGGCTCGCGAAATCGAGTAGCTCACAGTAAGCGCCGCAAGCATGCAAAGCCAAGAAAGCTGACAAGACGAGCGAGAAAAGGGAAAAGAAGAAGCAGAAGATTGTCAGGCAAGAAAGGAACGAGGACGAAGCGAAGAGGCAGAGCACATCGTTCCAGCCAGGCAGCTATTCAAGCCATTGATAGGGATGAGCTGCGAGCAGGCAATGCGGCTTTCAGGCAGCAGCTTGCAGGGAGCGGCAACATTATAGAATGGCTTCGCGAGGTATTCAAGCTGGAGCTGGAGCCTTTCCTATGGGAAATGTATCGCCAAGTACTGCAGCGAGAGCCGGATAATGGAGGCTTCCATGCCCATAAAAGCCTGCTTGAGCAAGGGACTCCGAAAGTAATCATAGCCGCATCATTATTGCAGAGCGAGGAAGCTGAGAAGGTGCTAAGCGCTGGAGCAGCGGGAGAAGCCAATACAGCTGCACATATTATTCAAAGCTTATATCCTGCAACCGATCTTGATTTCATCCACGCTATTCATATTCAATTCCTGCTAAGGGAGCCTGAGGGCGATAAGGTGAATAGCTATATTGACGCTTTAAGGCAAGGACTAGCACGGCGGGTATGGATTGCACAGCTGCTGTTGTCTGAGGAAGCACTGAGGCTGTTAAGCGGTGATGAGCTGCCTGCTGTAAGGTCTGACGTAAGCCTTAGACCGAACTATCGTAATGTTGGCATATTTCTATGCTTCGGCTCCCTGACGACGATGGATGGAGAGGGCATCGGACGCTTTATCGTAAGGCTATCTGAGGGCCTATTGTCGCTTGAACAGTCTTATATACTTCATGTGGCAACGACAGATGTCAACATCAGGGAAGTAGCGGCGATATTCGCCCCGCTTAGTGAAGCCTATCGCGATCGGGTGCATCTCTATCACTCGGATAGTATGGATACCATTAATCGGAACGTACCAGCCGAGGTATGGATTGTTCCATATGTCGGAATGGCTCTCGCACAATATTTGCATAAACCGTTCATCGTGTGCTTGCATGACTTGGTTTATATGCATTTTCCAGAGCTGTATTCAGCTGAGCATACTCATTATCAGTACATTCACTCCATTGCGCAGAAAGTAACCGTTAGTGCCTCAGCTGTTGTATTTGATTCCGAATTCATACGAAACCAAGAGGGCCTGTCCTTTCTCCAATTGCCAGCGCATAAAACAGCAGTCGTCCGGTTTGCTGCTCCGCGAGAGGAATACACAACGTTCGGAAGTCAGAGCGAGGAAGCATTCCGTGCCAAATATAAGCTATACAGCCCATATATCACCTTCCCCTCCGTTATTCGCCTTCACAAAAATCATGAGCGCTTAATTGAGGCTTTCTATTTATTCAAGCAGACAGAAGTAGGACTGAACTCTGGGCTTCAGCTTGTCTTCACGGACGATCTGGCCGGTAGACCACGTCAGAGGGAGATTGCAGCAGCGATCCAAATGGTCTCAGATCCCGTCCTTCGATCCTCAATTGTTTTCCTAGGGCGAATTCCATCAGTCGACCTGCCTTCCCTGTATAAACACGCAGTTGGTACGGTTGCGCCGACTTTATTCGAAGGCAGCTGTCCTTTCCCGATATTGGAATCCTTGCTCATGGATACCCCAGTAGCTTTTGGAAGGCTGGAGGTCGTGCAGGAGGTGATCTCGGACATGAGCAGCTTCGCGAGCTTCAATCCGCGAGATGTGCATGAAATGGCAGCGGCCATTGTTCGATTATATACGCAAGGCAAATCAGTCGTTCCAGCGCAAAAAGCCGCCTTGGGCGGCATTCTGCAAAGAAACTGGTCACATGTGGCGAGTGACTACGCCGTCATTCTTGAGCATGTTGCGAGTGCAGCACCTTAATAAATTCTTCTGCCGTAATAACGCCAGTAGGTTTCCCGAAGAACCTCAACATATCTTTTGGCAATATCATCCCATGTCTGGGTCGGGTCATGAATGCCTTGCATAGCAGATGCTTTGTAGGCTGGATAGTTGGCTGTCAGATCCTCAAGCGCTTGAACGATAGAATCCGGGTTATGCGGGTCAAACCAGGCAATCTTGGCACTATGCCGGGCTAGGTGCTCCCGCATAACCGGAATATCGGAACAGAGGACGGGGGTGCCGAGGCGAAGCGCTTCTTCCACCGGATAGCTGCCGCCGCCTTCGGACAGGCTTGGCATGATAAGTGCAACGGCATGCTTGATTAGAGCAGGGATATCTTGATCACTGACGAAGCCAAGCGGAAGGACATCTGTACCTACTCGAAGTCCCGTGGTTTTCATCGTGGATAGCAGAGTAGGAATCCAGCTGTGCTCTGGAGTTGCGTCTGGGAAAGGCAATTGCAGCGTCTCTGTCAAATATCCGGTTAGCACTAACGGATATTTCTGTCTGTCTTTGAATCGGGCGATCGCGAGTAGTAGATTGTTATGGTTCTTATGCGGAGACGTATTGGAAGGATAAATAATATATCTCTGTGGGACTTTACCCGCAAGAGCTGGAGAAACATTGTCTGCGTACAGCTTCGGTATCGGTGTTATCGCATGGGGAATGACATGAGCGGCTGCATTCCGATTGCCGAAATGCGCGATGAGACGATTCTTGACATGCTGAGACGATACGACAACCGAGGTGACATGATCCAGCCATTTTTTGGACAGTACCCAATGCTGCTTCAATTGTTGACCGTTAGTAAACGGAGGTACGTAATCGAATATCGTAGCATCGTGGAACGTACATAGAGTAGGACGATCAATGGCTTTGTGCTCATGTGTATGGGGCCAGTAGAAATAGACGACATCTATATTCGCAAGCAGGAAGGAGGAATCTGGATGGTCGATAACTTTATCGTGATAGATGACCTCCACATTCCTAATGGCATTAAGCTCTTGAATATTCCTAATCATGGAATGGGGGGCGACCACCAGTCTGATCTTATCGACACCAGGCTGTCTTGCCATCGCGCTAGTCAGGTTGTGGAGCAGACGCATACCCCCGCCAATAGAGAAGTTCGGGGACCATATGAGAATCCGCATGTTATTGCCCTCCTGTTGTCTATTTATATCCCGGCCATCTGAAGCAATAGCTCCAGCTTATTCATGTCTACGACGATATTATCCATCCCTACGAGAGCCTTAGGCGGCTGCTCAACTTCACATACCATTTCATAATAATGCACTCCTGCATGCCCGCAGAGCTTCCAGAAATAATTATCGATAAAAGTGTTCGGGGCAAGCTCAATAAGCGTTGCACCTGGCTCGCAGAATGCTACATTGACACTGCCGCTTCCGAAAGGAGCGACGATCATTCGGGCAGAAGAAAAAATAGCGACTTTGTCCTCTGTAGACAATGGAGTGAGCACAATTTTTCTGAAGCCCCTCATCTCCAGCTTGCGCATGACCTCGTCCTCGTTCACGACGAATCTCGCTTCTGCATCCTCTCTTGTAAGGTAAATTCGTTCATAGCCTTTTTTCTTCTTGATTGCCCTGTTATGCTTCAACCGCTCGGCGATGAACTGTGAGCCCCAAGGTGGACATTTGCCAACCATTAGTGGAACGGCAGGCACGATCAGAGCGGAGGCTCGCAGATGGAAATCCGGTCTATCGACTTCTATGATTTTGTCCATCGGTATGCCCAGCATGCTTAATGATTCATAGTGAAAAGGATGCCTAAGCTTGCCAACCAAATATTTATCAATCGGTATCCCGCTCCTCTCAAGCAGATGGAGGCGGGGCAGTATATCAAAAAACCAATGGCCGAAAGTGTTCTGCGTGCCAATATGAAGATGAGGCATATTCCAGCCCCATACAAGCGTCGCAATCGTCTCATCTCTGAATTCGGGGTCTGGCAGCTCCGTGAACTCGAGTAGTGGGCAATCGAGCTCAACATCCCGAAGCCGTTTGTTATCAGGCGTGACGACATAACAATTGCTTGTCATCACGCGTCCATTCGGAATAATAGCCGTGAAGGCCTCGTCAAAGCTGCATTGCTGTACCCAGCGCCTAGGATCGATGCCTCTCACTTCCGGAAGGGTGATGGTTTGTGCAGGATGAATGACCCTATAGAAGTACGGCATCAAGGCAGGAGAAATGCCGGAGGATTGAATCCATTCACTCGTTTTATTATGAAATTGATTAGGAATCGGGAACATATGGTTGACACCTCCTACAGGTTTTCCGAAGGAAAACCACTTCGAAAGCAAAGGCTACAGGTTTTCCGAAGGAAAACCACTTCGAAAGCAAAGGCTACAGGTTTTCCGAAGGGAAACCACTTCGAAAGCCTAGCCACTAGCATAGTGGCTGATCAGGCGGTTCTGATCCTTTAGTAAAGCTCGGAATGGCTCGGGACAGCCCTTGGGAAAAAGCACACCAAGCCCATTCGAATGAGGAAAGTGTATGCGCGGGTAGGCGCTTAACTGTTCCCATAGCACATGTACACCGAAATCTGCAAGCCGTACATTCGTATCATGAAAGAGAATAATACCGTTCTCCGCTACCTTAGGCAGCCAAGATTGAAGGTCATGAAGGACGGCAGTATAGGTGTGGAGGCCGTCAATGTGAAGAATATCAATGGAGCCATCAGGAAAGGATGACAGTGCCTCATCGAAGGAGCTGCGAATAAGAGCGCTGAAGTGGGCGAATTCCCGCGAATGGAACGCCTGTACGGATTCATAGATCACATCGCTGATTTGTCCGTAAGGTCCTGTATGGCTATCACCCTGCCAGGTATCGACTGCGAAGCAGCGGGTTGGCAGCTGGGCATCCTTGACGGCCTGACAGAAGCTGAAAAAGGAGGTTCCATACCAGGTGCCAAGTTCAACAAGAATGTTCGGCTTGGCAAACCGGATAAGGTCGTAGGCGAAGCGGCGATGTCCAGACCAAGCACCTGCTGTCATATATTCATGAGGCAGCTCGGGAGCTTGGTCAGCTGCAAATTGCGGGTTGTGAAACTTCCAGTGCATCGATTAAACCTCCATATACAAGAATAGAAGCACAGAGTTACCCTATTTTATGTTCAGCTTAGGAGATAGGAAAGGGCAATTGAGCCAAGGGTATACACACATTTATTCAGGAAGCATCTTGCTATTGTGACTTGGACTGCTGATGACTACTGATGACTACTGATGGATGCGGTGAATGTACATGCGCCGTTACGCTCGTATAGACGATACATACACTGTTCATAGACCAATTTAAATAGAGCGGAGTGAAGGATCGTATGAGTCGAACGCCTAATAAGGCTGTCCGTAGATCACGCTATCGTCGGAGCAAATCCCGCCGCTCGCAGCGGAAGAATGTACGGCAGAGGATGGTAGGGAAGCGGCAATCTCGGTCATCAGCTATGTCTGGATACCGCCAGACTACGGCGTGGCAGGCTGGCATGAGGGCCATGCAATCCTCGCCTTTGCAGGAGAATAATGATGAGCAATCGCATGTCCAGCAGCTCTGGCAGGCCTACTATAGTCGAACCTTGATTCCTCAGAGACAATACAGCTCCATGATGCAAGCTTTCGTGAAGGGCTGCTGCTCCGTATCTGGAAGACAAGTGCCAAACTGGGTGCTGCTGCCAACTGAGAAAACGGTCGCTGTTGTCGTGCTTGTCATGAACGAGGAACGGTCGATAGACTACTTGATTAAGCAGTTAGAGCGTATGCCGCTTCATGAAATGGTGTTTGTTGTGAACGGCTCAACAGATACCAGTCTTGACCGTATTCGCAGCAGTCGAAGGGCAGTCGTTATTCATGACAGCACCGCGCTTGGACATGATGTTGGAAGAGCGATAGGAGCTAGAATAACAGCTTCCGATATCGTTCTGTTCATCGATGCAGACATTCCAATAGAAGCAGAGCAGCTCATTTCTTTTATACAAAAAGCAGGTTCAGGCATGGATGTTGTACTGAATGATCTGTTTCCGTATGTGGGTAAATTTGCAGATCGGGATGAGGTTTCAATCGTTAAGGAATTTCTGAATCGATCCGCCGCGCGCGAGGACTTAACGATTAATTCCCTTACAGCTGTTCCACATGCCTTAACTCGAAGAGCAATTCAGGTCATTGGAACTGCGAATCTGGCCATACCTCCTAAGGCACAGGCGATTGCCCTGCAGGCAGGGCTTAAGGTAGGCACAGGCGGAAGTGTAGATGTTATTAGACGAAATCGGCTAAGACAGTCGAACATTGGAGCAGGTAATACTATGGCCAGGCTCATTATTGGAGATCACATGGAAGCACTTGGCTTCGCTATGAAGTCGCAGCATCCGAGATTGCAGTATAAGGACAGAGTAAGGGCACGCAATCGTACGGAGCAGAAAGGGGAATAAGCATGTTAACCAGTATCATTATTCCTACCTTCAATGGGCTATCTCTGCTGCGCGAAGCCGTTGAATCCATCCGCCGCTGTACTCCTCAGCCCTATGAGCTGATCGTTGTGGATAATGGATCAACGGACGGTACGATTGCCTATTTGCAGCAGCAGCACATTTTGTTCGTATCGCTCCCTGTTAATACCGGGTTTCCGGTAGCATGTAATTGGGGATTGAAGCTTGCTAGGGGGGATTATCTGCTATTGCTGAATAATGATGTTCTCGTGACAGACAACTGGCTGAACAATCTCCTGCAGGCGTTCAAGGCAACAGATTCGATTGGGATTGCAGGGCCGATGTCCAATTATGTCAGCGGCAAGCAGCAGATGGCGATGGAGGGCAGCTATACGGAGGCAGCTGTGAGAATTGGGGTAGAAGCAGCGGGTCAGCAAGAGCAGGTTAATCGTGTAATCGGTTTCTGTATGCTGTTCTCACGTGACCTCATGCGAACAATCGGACTGCTAGATGAGCAGTTCTCTCCTGGTCACTTCGAGGATGATGATTATTGTTACCGGGCGCGGCTAGCGGGTTATCGGATCGTTATTGCAAAAGATTCGTTCGTCTATCATCATGGCAGTGCCAGCTTCATTCGTAATGATCAGGAATCTGTTGACCGCTTGCTTAAGCGTAACAGACAGCTGTTCATGAACAAATGGGGAGTTGATCCCCATCAGTTCATATAAGCAAGAGCTTGATCGTAGAGAGGGGACGTGACATGCAGGCTGCCAAATCTGGAAGAAGAGCATCTCAACTACGACGAAAACGCAATAAACAGCTGATGAAGAGCAAGAAGCACAAGAAGAGCAAGAGGAATATAAGAAATAGAGGCAGGCAAGGAGCAGTCGAAGCGAGCACCCCACCCTATAATGAGGGCTTCGATATTGGACATTCGGAAGGCTATGGAGCAGGGTATAAGGCTGCTAGGGAAGCTGCCTATCAGGAGGGTTACCGCACTGGATTCGCAGATGGCAAATATGAAGGCGGAGACGCGATTGTAGATCGTATCCTACCGGGAAATCATATTATGCCGGACACCCCATTGGAACAAATTATAGGTGCTGGTATAGCTGCTATGGAAGAAAGGGTCGTCCAGCTGCTGACGGTCCACCAGGTAGGTGACCTGATTATTCAAGCTTTAGAGGAGCAGAAGCCTCTATCCTTAATCAGACTTGGCGATGGCGAGCTGCTTACTCTGGCACAAGAGAAGACGATGTCCATCGAAGAGGTTCGCCAAGAAGGCAGCTTCCTCCCTTATGCAGGAGTACAGGTTCCAGATTTGACGATTCGAGATCAATTGTTCGAGGCTGTGAAGCGTGCGAATATTGTAGGTGTGCCGAAGCTTCGCCAGAGAAATTACCAGCCTTTGGCTGCAGCTGTATTCGATGCCTACGGTGTAGATTTTCGAGGAAGAGCTTTCACGGACTCACTGGTCAATTACGGCTTATATCAATCCGGTTATCTCATGCGGATCTTACAGGGGAGAAGAGTGCTTGTCATCGGGAACATGGCCGATAATCTGGCATCGGAGGTTGCCGCCAAAGGTATTGTGATTGCTGGAATCATTACTCCTGTTCAAGGTGCTCATGATGCTACAAGAGTGGCGCAGGCAGCCACTCAGTATGAGTTCGATCTTGCTATCGTATCTGCAGGTATTGCTGCGGTCCTGATTGTGGAGGAGATTGCCCGTGCTATGGGCAAGGTAGCCATCGATTTCGGCCATATGGCAGATTCTATTGTCAAAGGGGAGGCGCCTTTATTACCATAGCAAGCCTTATGTAGCCGTCCCATACAGGGGCGGCTTCAGTCATTAAGGAGTAGTTCCGATAGATGCAGTCAATGACGAATAAGAGATCGTTGCAGTCGTGCCTGCAGCAATTACAACACCTGAAACGGTTACTTGCAATGAATAAGCGTAAGTTCCAGCAGCCAGCGCACCAGTGAAGTAAGTGACCGGTATTACTCTGTTCAATGCGAAAGCGCCAAGAAGGGTAATAGCGAGAAGATCGGAGCTTACGACTGTTGCAACAGGTACACCATCTTGCAGTAGATCAACAGTAATCGTAGGGTTAAGAGCAACTGCCAGAATAGCTGTGAACGATAGAGTTACATTCACAACCCCATCTAGAATGACTTGATTCGAAGCAGCAGTGACAGGAACAGCGACCGTTACAGCTGTAACAGGAGTACCGGCAGCAGCGATAGGCGTAGGGAATGTTCCTTGCGCACCAACATTGGCAGAACCAGGACCTGCAGGGCCAGTAAGGCCAGTAAGGCCAGTAGCACCAGTAGGGCCAGTGGCTCCAGTAAGACCTGTTAAACCGGTAAGGCCAGTTAAACCAGTTAAACCAGTTAAACCTGTTTCACCCATTTTGTTATCGTCTCCTTTCAAAGAATATACTCAATTATATGTTGATAGAGATAGAGAGTGATGGTAATTGTCTCGGTGTGAGTACCTATTTTATGAAATATTGATAGATTCTACTGAGCTTATAATCTCTGAATCAGAATCCTTTCATTATATAGTGATTCGGCAGTTTCTCTACGATAGAACAAGGGCGGCGGTATTTGCCTTATTTCTGAACGCGAGGGTAATTCGTCCATTTGCATCGTTCTAGTAAAGCATACGATGTTCATATGGAATGGAAACCATCCAGCACCGTTTAGAAAAGAAAGGAGCTGCGGTTTGATTACAAGAGTAGATGCTATAGAAGTAGAAGCTATACAGTTACGAGGTGAGCTTCGTTGAAAGCAGTTATTATGGCAGGAGGGAAAGGGACGCGTTTCTGGCCCAGGAGCACGGAGGCGAAGCCGAAGCAGTTCCTATCACTCACTTCAGAGAATGAATCGATGCTTCAGCAGACGTATAGGCGCTTCCGCAGCTTTCTGGCTGAGGAGGATATATATGTTGCAGTGAGCAGCAATTATTGCCATCTGGTGAAGGAGCAGCTTCCAGAGCTTAGCGACGAGCACATTATTGTAGAGCCAGAGCAAAGAGACACAGCACCCTGCATCGCGCTGACGGCTCATTATTTCCTGAAGCGGGAAAGCGATGAGGTCATCGTTACAGCACCTTCCGATCAATACATTCCGGAATCGACAGAATGGATGGAGGCCCTGCGTATAGCAGAATATGCCGCTAAGGATGATGGGGTCGTCGTTACGCTCGGTATTGTACCTACTAGAGCAGAGACCGGATATGGCTACATCGAAGCGGATGACAGAGGAAGCGCAGGGAAATATGACGATCGGGTAAGGACAGTAAAGGCTTTTATCGAAAAGCCCTCCAGGGAAAAAGCAGAACGTTTGATCCAGTCTTCGAATATGTATTGGAATAGCGGTATTTTTATATGGAAGCCTTCGACAATTGCTTGCTATATGGAGGAGTTCCAGCCGGAGATGTGGTCTATATTCGGTCTGGAGGGGGATGAATTCAGTCAAGCCTACGGGCGTCTAACCAAGCTGTCTATCGATTACGCGCTTGTGGAGAAGCTGAATCGACTATATACGATACCGATTGCATTCATTTGGGATGATGTAGGCACTTGGACATCGCTTGAGCGGATTTTTGATACAGATGAGAATGACAATCTGCTCCTAGGCAGAGTGAATTCCTTCTCAACCCGCAACAGCATCGTATATGCCGAGAAGCGTCCGATCGTCGTGATTGGCGTTGAGGATTTGATTATTGTCTCGACAGACGAAGGTCTGCTCATCTGTCATAAGAAGGAAGAGCAGAACGTGAAGCATGCCTTAGCAGCCATCGATTCCGATCAGGAGGATCGCAAAGCATGAAAGCCTTAATTACAGGAATATCCGGTTTTGTCGGAAGCCATCTTGCGGAGCATTTGCTTAGTCGCCATATTGAAGTGACAGGTACGATTAGAAGCCGCAGTTCGCTGAAGCATATTGGGCATGTACAGCCGGCCATTCACCTGTATGAGTGCGAATTGACGGATTCTTCAGCCGTCGATAAGCTGATTGGAGATGTGAAGCCGGATCTTATCTTTCATCTGGCGGCGCAGAGCTTCGTCCCTGCATCATGGGCGTCTCCTATGGAGACGCTGAACAATAATCTAGCAGGACAAATTCACCTATTCGAGGCGATTAGAAAATCAGGGTTATCCTGCAAAATATTAATTGCTTGCTCCAGTGAGGAATACGGTCATGTGGACGCCAACGAGGTGCCGATTAAAGAGACGAATCCTCTGAGGCCCCTCAGTCCTTATGCCGTAAGCAAAATCGCTCAAAATTATTTGGGTTACCAATATTACAAAACGTACGGTCTTCACACGATTTGTACGCGTACCTTCAATCACACAGGCCCAAGACGAGGGGAGCAGTTCGTTACCTCTAACTTCGCCAAGCAAATTGTGGAAATTGAAAAAGGGCTTAAGCCTCCAATTCTGTTCGTAGGTAATTTGGAAGCCAAGCGAGACTTCACCGATGTTCGTGATGTGGTCCGTGCTTATCGTCTTGCTATGGAAAGCTGTGATCCGGGTGAAGTGTATAATATTGCATCCGGAAGAGGCCTAACCATTCGAGAAATGCTGGATATTCTACTCGCAAGAAGCACGGTATCCATTACAATCGAAGAACGTCCAGAGCGCTTTCGTCCTGCTGATGTAAAAGTGCTTATAGGCGATTACTCCAAATTTCATGCTCAAACCGGGTGGCAGCCAGAAATCCCGTTCGAGCAAACGATGGAGGATTTATTGAATTACTGGAGGACTGAGCTGCAATGAAAAGGAAGAAGACCCTTGGGTAACGATTCGAATCGTCCAAGGGTCTTCTATGTGTGTTAGGTATACGACTGTTTTTATAATAAAGAGAGTGCTTGCAAGCGTGCTTGGATTTTTTGACCCACTGCATAGGGAGAGAACTCCGTATGGATAGTGTGCTTGCCGCTGGCCGCAATTGCTGCACGCCACGGAATATCATGGACGAGCCTTTTCATATACTCAGCTGCATGATGAACATCAGGCTCAGCCCATGTCTGATAGCCTTTATAGGGTCCCCAGTCCTGACCGACTGGAATAAGCTGGTAGTTGACGGGACAAGAATTGGATGCGTTCATGAAATCGATATTGCCAGACCAATTCGTTCCGATGACAGGCTTGCCGAGGTACATCGCTTCAGCCAGGCCGAGTCCGAAGCCTTCTGCACGGTGCAGAGATACGAAGCAATCGACGTTCTGGAGCAGAGAGTTGACTTCTATCCGAGAGAGGACGCGATCGATGAGATAGATGTTGTTATGCTCAGCGACAAGCTGACGAAGGCTGATCATATCCTCTGGTCTGAAGTTCATATTATTGACCTTGAGCACTAAGCCAACACGGGTATCCTGCTTGTCGAAGGCTATCTTGAAAGCTTCAACAACGGCCTGAGGATTCTTGCGCAGCGTGTAGCTCTGGACATCATACATCGTCATAAAGAGGAATCGATCGGCTGGAAGGCTGAAGGTAGAGCGGGTAAGCTCAGGGGCGTAGCTAACCTCAATACCGTGCGGTATTGTAATGACAGGTACCGATGATTTGCGGCTGATGGATTCCGCTGCGAAGCTGCTGCATGTCCATACCTCCTGGACAAGCTTGAAGGCTGGAACGAATTCATCAGGGAAATCGGGCAGCTCCCAATGCCAATAGCCAATATTATACCGATTGTGGAATAACTCATTGCCGAAATGCTCCATAACAGGTGCCATATAGTCTGCGTTCATATGAAACACATTCGTATTGTATAGAGGCTTATCTATTTTCCTGGATGCCCAGCTCATGTCTGACATTCGAGTCGCAACCTTCAACGGGAAGTTGAGCATGCCAAAAGGGATGCCGGAGGTCTCGACAGACTTAGCTGCGAGCCTTGCAGATTCACCAATTCCCATCTCCGCATGAATGAAGCCTATGATATTCATTCCTTTGTCCCTGTTGGCATGCTCCTCAATAGGAAGGGGAAGGCTTTCTTTGGCAGGTCGTCTGCGTCGCCTCGCCGTAGCGGCGGCCCGTTGTCTTCTAGTGCTCCGCTTGCTCCGAAGCTTCCTTCTGCGGCGCAGCAGCTTGCTCTTGTTACGTTTTCTTAGCTTGCGTGTAATATGGGATGACCTTCGAGTCAGGCGCCTTGCGCTTTTTCTAGTGGTGGAGCGTTTGACTTTTTTTCGTCTGGCTATTCTCTTCATCTGTTCAATCCTCTCTGCCAGGGCCTGCCATGCCGTTAATGCTCCGAAGAGCGGATATGCACTTGACTACATCGTATTCAATCAAGCTCAATGGATAATGGACTAGAACCTACGTTGTATCAAAAACGGCTGATGACTAGTAAAGAGCAAACTAAGGGTATCTTTTTTATTGGTATTTGTTATAATGGAACTTATTGACGTAACCGAATAGTTCCGGGGAGCTGGTAGAAGACTGGCTGAGAGGGAATTCCATGACTAATTCCGACCCTTATACCTGATCTGGATAATGCCAGCGTAGGAATCGAAGAGCAGATGTGCTTATGGCTTTTATATAGAAGCACGAGAAGCAGACTTGTCGAACATGCCTATAGTAGGCGTCCTCCATTCCAGGAGGGCGCCTTTTTTGGTTGAATAGGGCAGCCTATTCAGATAACAGGAAGGAACTTCAGGTCATTAACAGCGGAGAGGGAGAGAGAAAGATGAAGAAGATTTGGAACAACAGGAGCACCAAGCCGTGGAGGCTAGCTATCGCCATTATGACTATCGTTATCTTCATTGCAGGCTGTGGCTCTACCAATCATGCACCAGAGAGCTCTGAATCTGGTACGCCATTAACGAAGGTGAAGGTGGTTCTGGATTGGACACCCAATACGAACCACACAGGTCTGTACGTAGCTCGTGACCAAGGCTTCTTCAAGGAGCAGGGGTTGGATATTGAGATTATTCAGCCAGGACAAGATGGAGCGGACAAAATGGTTGCCTCTGGCGGCGCAGAGTTCGGTGTCGGCTATCAGGAATCCCTTACGATGGCTCGTATTGCCGGCGTTCCAATCGTATCTATTGCTGCCGTAATTCAGCATAATACATCTGGATTCGCATCGCCGGTGGACAAGGGTATTGATTCTCCGAAGAAATTCGAAGGAAAAACATACGGCGGCTGGGGAGCTCCTGTAGAAGAGGCCGTCATTGCTTCCATTATGCAAGAGGAGCAGGCGGATGTATCCAAAGTCAATCTGATAAGTATTGGCGACACCGACTTTTTCTCAGCTGTGAAGCGCGACATTGATTTCGCATGGATCTATTATGCATGGACTGGCGTGGAAGCAGAGCTTCGGGGCGAGCCGATCAATATGGTTTATTTGACCGATTACAGTGACAAACTGGACTATTATACACCTGTACTTACAACAAGCGAGCAAATGATTGCCGATAAGCCTGAGATTGTCCAAGCGTTCGTTGCAGGAGCAGCAGCAGGATATGAATATGCTGTTGCAAATCCGGAGGATGCGGCAGAATTGCTGATTAAGGCTGAGCCGGATCTGAATGCCGAGCTCGTTCGTGCCAGCCAGAAGTGGTTAAGTCCTAAATATACAGATGATGCGCCGCGTTGGGGCGAGCAGAAGCTGGAAGTATGGGAGAATTACGCGAATTGGATGTTCGAGCATAAGCTGCTGGAGCAGGAGCTTGAAGCTGATCAAGCCTTCACGAATGAGTTTTTACCACAACCATAATAATGAATGTCTAAGGGGATATGAGAATGGCGAATGCACTAGTAAGTATACAGATCATTCCAACGACACCGGACGGTACGAGTGTTATTCCATTCGTTGACCGTGCGATTGAGATTATACAAGCGTCAGGTGTTCCATACCGGGTTGCTCCACTGGAGACGACGATGGAAGGCGAGATTGGACAGCTGTTCGATATTGTACAGCAGATGAATGAAGCGATGACAGAGATGGGCTGTCCGTCGATTATATCGCAAGTAAAAGTATATTATAATCCAGCAAAAGGTGCTTCTATGGACAGGCTGCTGGAGAAATACCCTGATGGGCAATAATCGTATACGCCTGTATAGCATATGGCCGCCGATAGCTGTACTGGCCGCTCTATTCATCATATGGCAGGCAGCTGTCGATATAGGTGGCATCCCCGAATGGATGCTACCTTCACCGCTTACTATTATCCAGGAAGCTGTTCAAGTATGGCCGCGGCTGATGGAGCATACACTGGCAACTATGCAATTGACATTGCTTGGTTTCGTAGGAGGTGCAGCGGCGGGCTTTGTGCTCGCCGCTTTGCTGCATCTAATCCCTGGTACGCGTACCGCATTCTATCCGCTGCTAGTCTTATCGCAGAATGTGCCAATTGTTGCAATCGGCCCATTGCTGACGATTTGGCTTGGTTATGGCATCCTGCCTAAGCTTATTCTAGTGTGGCTGGTCTGTTTCTTTCCCATATCAGTAGCTATGCTGTCAGGCCTTCGTGATACAGAGCCTTCTCTGCGCAATTATATGTCCATGATCGGTGCAACAAGATGGCAGCTCTTCTGGCGACTTGAGCTTCCGAATACGGTGACGCATCTATTCTCAGGACTCAAAATCGCCGGCTCCTATGCCGTACTTAGTAGCGTCGTTGCCGAGTGGATTGGTGCTCAGAAGGGGCTTGGACATTTCATGCTGCTCTCATCCAAAGGGTATAAGCCAGCAAGTGTGTTCGCAGCAGTGTTCCTCATTGTAGCTTTAAGTTTAACTATATTCGGTATCCTCTCCTTGATAGAGAGGCTCGTCGTGCGCTGGAGACCGCTGAAGGAAGGGAAGAAAGTGTGATGCATCAGGATAGCAGAAATCGTGGTCCCTCAGCATTGGAGCTGAAGGAAGTAGTGAAGCAGTTCGGCAGAGGAGCTGCATGGAAAGAAGTGCTTTGCGGCATCAGGCTGTCAGTCGCTGATGGAGAGTTTGTCTCGATCATTGGCCCTTCCGGCAGTGGCAAAACAACGCTGTTCCAGATTATTGGGGGGCTTGAGCAGCCTACAGAAGGTGAGATCTGGATTAATGGAAAGAATACGACAGGAGCACGCGGTCATATTTCCTATATGCCTCAGCAGGCCTCGCTTATGCCATGGCGCACCGTATCGGCGAATATTGAGCTGGCTCTGCAAATAGCAGGCGTAGGACGGAAGGAAGCAAGATTGTCCGCTCTCGATTGGCTGCAGCGGATAGGCCTGATAGAATATGCGGATGAATATCCTCATCTTCTATCAGGGGGAATGCAGCAGCGAGTCTCATTCCTTCGCGCATTGCTGGCACCTAAGGCACTAATGCTGCTGGATGAACCGTTCGGGGCACTTGATGCGCTGACGAGACAGCAAATGCAGCAATGGTTGATGGCGATCTGGGAGGAGAATCGCAGATCCGTACTGTTCGTGACTCATAGTATTGAAGAAGCGCTGACGTTGTCGGATCGGATTATCGTCTTATCCGCCGCGCCAGCAGTCATTTTGGAGGAAATAATCGTTCCATTCGAAAGGCCGCGCAGCAATATGCTGTGGCTGGATCCGAGGTTCAATGAGCTGAAACAGCATATTTATGAACAGCTTCATCCTCGTGTGGAAGGGAGGGAGTGAACTCGATGGCCAATAACCGTGTAATTGATGCCCATATCCATCTTGATCTATATGAGGAGCTGGAGAGAAATACATTGCTTACCCGCTCCTTCGCAGAGGATAGTGAGGTTGTCGCCCTAATAGCAGTATCGAAGCATGAGGAATCCTGCATCATAAACCGCGAGCTTGCGATGCAATATCCAGGCAAAGTGCATCCGGCTTATGGATTTCACCCCGAACAGCCACTGCCTGATGAGGCTGAGCTTGATCGGTTGTTCGCGTGGATAAGAAGCCGGCATCAGGCGAAGGAGAAGTTCGCGATTGGGGAAGTTGGATTACCGTATTATTCAAGACAGGAAGCGGAATCAACAGGCAGTGAATTCAATGAAGCCCCCTATATGAAGCTGCTAGACCGGTTCGCAGCACTATCCTCAGAGCTGAACCGGCCTCTGGTGCTTCATGCTGTATATGAGGATGCTGCTAAAGCATGCGACTTATTGGAGCTCCATAAGGTTAGAGCTGCTCACTTTCATTGGTTCAAAGGTGATGAAGAGGTTATAGCAAGGATGGCTGCTAACGGCTATATGATCTCGATAACACCGGATGTCGCTTATGAGGAAGAAATTCAATCCCTCGTCAGACGGTACCCGCTTGAGCTCATGATGGCTGAGACAGATGGTCCTTGGCCTTTCGAGGGGGAATATGCGGGTCGCAGCACAGAGCCAGCTATGGCGATTGATGTTGTGAAGCATATTGCACTGCTCAAGCAATTGCCGGAGGATGAGGTCTTCGAGACTCTTTATCAGAATACGGTCCGATTCTATCAATTAAATGAATGGCTGTAATATCAGTAATCATAGAGAGATATGCAGTTGACGGTGCAAGAGGGCCGCAGCTGTGTATCTTTTTTTTGCATCTGAGTAAGGGGATATTGTTCTGTTAGCAGTATGTCTATTTATGATGAAAAGCGACGATTGCCTAGTTGGGAAAGGTACGTTTTGGCGATAATGCAATACGCTGTATATAAACGTTCTCGGCAGAGTAGGACATGGCGGGCGGAGCATAAGCTCAAACATAACGAATATGGGATAGTGCAGCAAGGAGGACGTTATGATATCAATCGGCGTGTTTTGGGGTTACCAGAGTACAACATCCTTCGATCAAGAAGGTATTGGAAGATACTTCTTCCGCTTAATTGAAGGAATGCTATCGAATCTTTCCTACCGGATTACCGTTGCCGTTCAACCTAGCAATCAAGCTGAAGTGCAATCTGTGCTTCAACCTATGAGCAACAAATACCAAGGCAACCTCCAAATTAAGGTGTATACGAATCTAGCAAATCTGAATCAGCAAGCAAGAGTGGATGTATGGATTATACCGTCGGTCAGCCTAGATGCAGCACTGCAATTAGACAAACCGTATATTCTATGCCTCCATGATTTAATATACAGGCATTCAGAGATGAGTGCTTTGTACCGAAGCAAGGCTCCGGAATTTTGTAATCATCTAGATCAGCTTGCCCCCCGGATGTGCCAAAAGGCAGCGGTAGTCGTATTTAATTCAGAGCATATCCGCCAGCATGATGGATTCAAGGTGCTTGGATTGCCACAGGAGAAGACCGTCCTTATTCGTCCTTCGGCGCCTGTCGAGGAATTCCAGTCCTTCGGTGTGATGAGTGAGGGCCTGTTGCGGCAGAAATATCAGCTGCTAGGTCCTTATATTATTTTTCCATCAGCCATACGTTATCACAAAAATCATGAGCGTCTGTCTATGGCGTATCTTAACTTCATGCAGTCTGCTGAAGGCAGGCAATCCAATCTTCAGCTGGTATTCACGGATCATCTGAATAGTCACCCTATGGGGGCTGATATAGCAAATATTATCAATAGCAACCGTCATTCCAAATGGAGCAGCCAGATTCGGTTTCTTGGAAGAGTCAGCTCCAATCACTTGCCGAGCTTGTACCGTTACGCCAAAGGAACAATCGTACCTACGTTATTCGAGGGCAGCCTGCCATTCCCTATTCTAGAGTCCTTGACGATGGATACGCCAACGGCCGTGAGTCGTATTGCTGTAACAGAGGAGCTCGTGAAAGGAATGGATTCTTTTGTACACTTCAATCCTTACTCTGTTCAGGAGATCGAGCAAGCAATCAGTAGGCTGTGGAGGGCAGATCATTCGTTAGTGCTCCGGGAGAAGCAAGAGCTGAGCATCATCCTGAAGAGAAGATGGCTTGATGTTGCTGTAGAATATGGAAGTGTTATTCAGAATGTGGTGGCGAAAGGGAGGCGGGTATAAGGGTGAGTATGACAAGAGATGAATTCTTAAGGGCACTTGCGCCAACTGTTGTTCGTATTCGTGAGGAAGGCTCCTCCATTCTGCCCTCTGTACGGCTTGCTCAAGCTGTACTTGAAACAGGTGGAGTTATTCATTCCTGGTATAACCTAGGAGGGATAAAAGTAGGCGGAGGCAGTCCGAATAAGTATTGGCCAGGCGAAGCGATTAATAAAGGAACATGGGAGTATATAGACGGCAGAAGCGTGGATGCAAGAGCCGCCTTTCGTGTATATAGCAGTGTTTACCACTTCTACAAAGATCAGGAGCTGCTGTTTGCGAGTTCACGATACGCTCGGGTTCGTACTGCAGGGACAGCAGAGCTTCAAGCACAGATGCTGTTGGCGTGCGGCTACGCAACAGATCCAGCGTATGCGAGCAAGCTGATGACGATCATTAATCGCTATAACCTGAAGCAATATGATAGCTTGCCGCTGCCGCAGCAGCCAACAGGCGTCTTAAAGGATGCCAGAAGCGTTCCTATTCTAATGGACGGATTAGTCGTGTCTAGCGGCTATTATATGGCGGGGACAGTGTGGGTTCCTGCCAGGGCTTTGGGCGAATCCTTGGGAGCAGCAATCGGTTGGACGGGCACTAACGTAACGGTGAACGGCACAGAGCTTGCCAGTCAGCTCGTCCTGCGAACCGGTTATGTGACGATAAGAGAGCTGGCAGCGCAGCTCGGTGTGCAAACAGCTTGGGAGCAGGCAACGTACACCGTCACAATACGATGAACAAGCGGCAGCACGTTAGAAGAGTCTGCCGCATGTTTTTCTCATAGAAGCGTAGGGATTTACTTATTTTCTGCGTGAGGCAGCCCAGAATGCCAGAATAATGAGCGGGATGAGAATAAACCACGGAATGGTAATGGTGCCTCCTACAATAAAAGCAAGCGCCAGCATAACGCCAATACCAATAATGATATACAGACAGCCTCTTCCGAACGTTTCCATCGCTTGTCATCTCCTTATTCATTCGATTATTCGCGTCTAATCATACGTAATGATTACCCCGAGAATAGCAAAATCCAACAAGGCTAACGATGAGAATGCGGTGGCAATTGTAATCATGATAGATAGGAATGATCGGCGAGGTTCCCTAATTAATGAGCGGACACATCGTTAAGCCCTTGAAAGGAATTTATTCAAAAGAAACGATAACATGCCTTTCGCTCATTGATTCAATCGTATACCGATAGCTGATTAGTTGCGAATAGTCACTCTTGTATGAATTGGTACCAGCCTAGACAGGGCGAGAACATCCTCGTTATACATCCGAATGCAGCCAAGGGAGACAAGGTGCCCGATCGAAGCAGGATCATTCGTGCCATGAATGCCATAATGCGGTCTGGACAAGCCCATCCAGAAAGCTCCGAAGGGACCTCCAGGATTTTCTTGCTTGTTCACAATCGTGTATTCTCCCGTAGGTGTTTGTGTCATCATCGTACCTATTCCCACAGGAAAGGATCTGACGACTGTGTTGACATCGAGCAAATGCAGCATACGGTCGGACAAATCAACGATAATACGGTATTCCGGCATCGGAATGCTCCTTTTTGTTCATATAGTTGGTTGTAGATGGAGCAGCAAAAAAGAGAAAGAATGCGGGGGCATCCTTCCTCTATGCTTCTGTTATGGTCTGGAACAAGGCAGCGCTGCTGGTAATAGCCGATGTCCGCCGCCTCCATGAAACCCACCGCCATGGAAGCCTCCGTGAAAGGCTGGTCCACCAGGGAATCCACCGTGAAAGCCAGGTCCGAAGCCGCCGCCGATAGGGAAGGGTATAGGCAGTGGTAATACATCAGGGTAAAACTGGGGATACGGATAGGGATAGGGGTATGGATACGGGTAAGGGTATGGAGGCTGACCAAGTACGTTTGGTACGAATGCCATATATGCATTCCTCCTGATCCATTTCTTGCTTGTAGCTTATGCTAGGGGGCTGAGTATGGATACTTGCCCACTAGAAAATGGGCAGGGAGGATTAGACAAGGATGGCATTCTTCATAAACTCGGGGGACAATTGCTGTTAGATTATGGAGCTCGTGGGCTGATGGCTTCGACGTATGACGAAGGACGAAGGTGTAGTAACCGATATAATAAGCGATGATTAGAAAAAAGGTGATTGCAGTCCAAGGATCATTAGCGAATTGCTGCATTTGTGAAGGGTCATTACTCGATTCCCCTGTTGAGAATAGAACCACGAAGTGATAGGCTACTCGGCCTGTGAATAGAGCTACTACAAACGTCTCAATGCCGATATGAGTTCGGTAGTACAGCTGGTCTACACGCTGCTCGAACTTGCTGTGCTTAATCGCATAATAAGCAATAACAGCTCCACAAGCGAGCCCGAGAGCATCTGCACCGAATAGAGCAGGGTGAACAAAACCTGCTGCTAACAGAGCTGATCCGATGAACGAGAATAGACCGATCCGAAACTTGAGGCGTCTCGGGTTGAACGGTTGGAACCCGATCGACCGCTTAAAGCGGCGATAAAAATAAACAACATGAATAATGCAGGTATGGCGTATTGGATCATATTTTCCATTCATGTACATCCCCTTGAAATGCTTGTTATTGTTACTATATAACATAAGCTGTGTGGAGGACATTGACTATAGTCATAAATTGCGAATGACTTTAGTGATGATGTTTAGGGGATTCAGCTTCAACTAGTAAAAAAAGAAGAAGAGCCTGCGATTGCTCGCAGGCTCCTCTTGCATGTAATCCTGTATCCAACTTGGATGAATCTATTGTTGCTTTTGCTCGGTTTGTTGTTTGTATGTGGCAAGCTCAGCTGTTTTCGTAGAAAGCTGCTTGGTCAAGTTCATTAGATTAGTTGTTACGGTCTGTAGCTCTACACGATGACGACTAACCTGCAGCTGTTTGCTTTTCAACGTTGCATCCGAAGTATGCTTAGCTAATCGTTTCTCGATGCTGGCTATAAGCTCTTTTAATTGTGTCTCTTTCTTCCGAGCGTCACTTATTCGCTGCTGAAGCTCAGCGATATCTTTTTGGACACGGTTTATATAAGGCATTCCCAGACTGATGGACATTCGATTACGCTCCTCGAGTTGCTTAGTTACATAAGTGTACTATAGATGCTAACGTTTGGCTAATGGGAGGCTCGAGGAAGTTATTATTTGTATATTTACAGGAATATAATAGGAAATATTGAATCATTGCTGAACATATCGGGTATATAAGTATTATAGTAGAATCATATGTTTCCAATTGCTGGTGTGAGCAGATTATCTTAATGGGAGGTCGTATGATGTTAAGAGATCAGTTGGTTGCGGAAGCCTGTGCTGCTGGAAAAGCTGCTAAACACAATTTGAGGTTCATTCGGAATAATCCGGATAAGGTGGACACAAGCAAATTGCCTGATATGGAAAGCTATCTGCAATTGTTGATTGATATGGAGAAGCAGGAGAAGAGCAGTAAATGGATGTCCGACAAGCTGCCATTACGGACTCGACTGAGAAAGCTTGTAGATCTGTGTATATGGAGCGAATATGAGTGAGTAGATGTGACTGTGTTATATGGCTAGAATCAACAAAAAAAAGACTCCACAAGCAAGGGGGTGACCCCCAATTAGCGAGGCCACTGAAAAAGTCCATAACTTATGAACAGGATACCCTTCCTCGATTTTTACGAGGAAGGGTATCCTGTTTTGCTGTATAATGGCTGTAATAATTCTAGGTGGTGTCTCGGATGATTTCAAACCAACAAACTCTTAACCTTAGCCCGTATATGGGAATTTACGATATAGTCGTACCTAAAGATAATATGCTCCGTCAAATTAATGACCTCGTTGATTTTTCTTTTATCCATGAAGAATTACAAAATAAATATTGCCTCGATAACGGTCGCAATGCTATCACCAAAAGAAATATTAATGCAAAAGTCTAAGTTGTTGAGAAAATCCGTTTACGAGATCGATGAAAAAATGAAGGGTAAATTCCCACCGAAAACAACGACGAACGAATTGTCCGATGAAATGGACTATTGCCAAAAAGTTATAGATGCGGTGGAAAAAGAAGAATCCCTCCGTGAATACCCAAAGGTGAAAGAAAAACTGAACTACTTAAAAGAAATCTTAGCTGATCACCATGAGCACCTTCAACTCAGCAATGATCCAGATGCACGCATAGGTCACAAAACGGCAGACTCCTCGTTCTTTGGCTACAAAACACATCTTGCTATGAATGAAGAACGAATCATTACAGCTGCGGTGATTACGACCGGTGAGAAAAACGATGGAAAACAACTTCAAACTCTCTTTGAAAAAAGTCGTGACACAGGTATGAAGATTGATACCGTCATTGGAGATACAGCCTATTCTGAAAAAGATAATATTCAGTATGCCAATCACAACGAATTACAATTAGTGTCAAAATTAAACCCTAATATCACACAAGGAACTCGTAAACAAGAAGATGAATTTGAGTTTAATAAAGATGCAGGTATGTACGTTTGTAAAGCTGGACATATGGCGATTCAAAGAGCGCGCACAGGTAAGAAAGGTATGAATAAAAACCAAAAGAATACCTACATGTTTGATATTGAAAAATGCAAAGTATGCCCAATGAAAGATGGGTGTTATAAAGAAGGAGCGAAAAGTAAAACCTATTCTGTAACCATCAAATCGACCGAACATAAGGAACATGAGACATTTCAAAATAGCGATGATTTTAAAGAGAAATCGAAAGAACGTTATAAAATTGAAGCGAAAAATAGTGAACTCAAACATAGACACGGGTATGATGTTGCATCGTCCTCGGGTCTTGTTGGCATGCAAATGCAAGGTGCCATGGCCATATTTTCTGTTAATCTCAAGCGAATCATTACACTCATGAAAGATTCAAAGTAAAAGAATAAAAAGAAAGGCGATATCCCGTTCCAATGTGAACGAAATATCGCCTTTTTGATTAAAACAAATCTTTAACAAATTAAAAACGTAAGTTCTTCAGTGGCCTCCCAATTAGCTGGTGGAGTCTTTTAAAATACAATTAGTGCAATGGGGCATTATCCCAATCTAATCTGAGGTCAGCACCAAACGTCCGTACTGACTCTTTGCTTACTGTAATTTTGGGCAATTTATTTTTATCGAAAATGCCTGATATATAAGGGATTAAACACAAAAAATCGAGCGTCCCTTTCGGGACGCTCTTTCATGGGAGAGGAGAAACCGGACGAAGAGCTTATGGGGAAACGTAAGTCTTCTCCGCGGTTGTCTACGACATCTTCCGACGCCGATGACATTATCTTGTCCGGTTTGTGGGGGAATATACCTCTAGCTCCAAAAAAAATCATAAAGGCATCTGAACATTGCAAAAAAGGCGGCTTTTTCATCAAAGGGAAAGTATGGTACGATAGGCGGGACAGTCAGATATGAAGGGGGCAGTTTGCAGTGAGAGTCATTGCGGGAGCGGCGAAAGGCCGCACGCTGAAGGCGGTTCCCGGCATGAATACGAGGCCTACTACAGATAAAGTGAAGGAAGCGATATTCAGCATGATCGGGCCGTTCTTCGAGGGAGGCACGGCGCTGGATTTGTTCGCTGGCACCGGTGGACTCGGTATTGAAGCTTGGAGCAGAGGCATCGAGAAGACGATCTTTATCGACCGGGAAAAAACAAGTATCGACATTATCCGTCTAAATACCGAAGCCGCTGGGATGGGGCGGCATGCGGAAATATACCGTAACGATGCGGATCGCGCGTTGAAGCTTCTGGAGAAACGCGGAATCGCTTTCTCGCTCGTATTTCTTGATCCGCCATACCGGATGATTGAGATGGATCAATTGATCGAGAGTATGGCCGAGCATTCTATGCTGGAGAGCGGTGCCATTATTGTTGTTGAACATGACGCAGCACATGAGTACCCGGAGCATATGAGGCATTTTATACAGCTAAGAAAAACCAAATACGGTGATACAGCCGTAACAATCTACAGGTATATGCCTAATGACAGCGATGGAGGAAACAACGATGCAGACGAATGAAAAATTGCGCATAGCGGTATATCCTGGTAGCTTTGATCCACCTACATACGGTCATCTAGATATTATTCGCCGATCGGCTAAGCAATTCGATCAATTAATTGTAGCGGTGCTCAACAATACGAGTAAGAACCCACTGTTCACTGTAGAAGAGCGCAAGGAAATGCTTCGTGAAATTACAAGTGACATCCCGAATGTAGTGGTGGACAGCTTCCGGGATTTGCTTGTCCGCTTCATGAAGTCCCGCCAAGCTAGTGTGATTGTCCGCGGCATCCGGTCAGTAACGGATTTCGAGTATGAGCTGACTCTGGCATCCACGAACAATCTGCTGGACAACGAGATCGATACGATATTTATGATGACGAATCCCAAATATTCTTATTTAAGCTCCAGCATTGTCAAAGAAATTGCTCAGTTCCATGGTGAAGTCAAGGAGCTCGTTCCGTCTGTCATCGAACAAAGGCTTGTTGAGAAATATACATCGAAGAAATAATTCGGTTATTTTTTGCCCAGGGGCACCATTCGTGGACGATTAGGCAGCTTCATCAGCAAGCCCAGTGCAATTAGTACGAATGTCAGAAGAGCTGCAGCTGTTATGGCATACGGCCATAAAGATGGCAGATCCACAGCTGTCATGGAAGTCGGGATAGCTGGAGTGAATGCAGGCTCCCGTTCTGGCAGCATGGCTGGTGTAGTCCCGAAGAAACGAGCGGGGACGAGCGCCATAGCGTCTTGTGCTGGCTTCCATAGCAATAAGGCAAATGCAGCTGCATGCAGGGAGTGGAGCAGTCTTGCCCCGATAAAAGGAAGCAGCTTCATGTCCGTGCTCTGAATGGTATAGCCGGTTTGTAGAATCGCACTTAGTCCGCTCCAAGCGAGAATAGCTGCAACTGCTGCCGCATTCATGGCGCTCTGGAGTCCTGGTGCTTGCCATATGGCAGCTGCATAAGCACCGATATGGCTCTCAAGTAGGGCGGGCAGCACCATATCGAATGTGCCACTCGGCAGTAAGGTGATTACTAATGGCTGAGCCAGCCTGGCGACAACAGCGGCGAATATCATAAACCCGCCGATCACGAGAAGCTTCTGTACAGTAGAGCTGACAGCGTCTCCGAGTACGTTGCCGAAGCTGCGGCCGTCCCGTTCTCGGCTCTCGGTTACTGCTGCTGCGGCCGTACTAATAAGGCTTGTTCCTGCACTTTTCACTACTATTACGTTCTCCTTGGAACCAGCGCTCTCACGTCTTCGCAGGAGTCTCATCAGGCCAGCGGTCCACAGAGCAGAGAGCCACACAACTCCTGCGATGTAGATACCTAGCTCAGGCTTATGCATGAAGCCTGCTCCGATAATGACGAGCATGAATAGAGGGTTCGGCATATGCGAAAGGGCGAGCAGTCGTTGACCTTCATGCCTGGTGAGTATTCCTTCTCGGCGAAGTGCTGCCGTTCCTTCAGCTCCAGCCTGGAATCCTGACATCCAGCCGAACAGTAGTGGAAGCGCAGCCTCTCCAGGCAGTCTGAACAATACACGCATAATAGGCCGAAGAAGGACGCCGATCCCATGGACTAGGCCGAATGCTGAAATAATCTCGAATAGGACGAGAAATGGCAGCAGGCCGGGAAACACAATGTTCCACCATATGGTCAGTCCTTGCAGCGAAGCTTGAAAAGCTTCATCCGGCTGCCTAATAATTGTAGCCACAAGTAGGATTGAGATGAGGCCTAGTAGAACCGTTCGTGTCATATGCGGATCAACTCCAATAGTATCGCATTATATTTTTGGACAAACCTGTCATTATTAAATGTACGCTCTCAGGGCAAGGGATAGACCAAGTCGTATCTATGTAAGGAATGTTGTTAAGAGGCAAACCGTAACGCCCTGCGAATGGAGCGCTTGGTTTGTCTTATTTATTTGAGGCTAGGGGGTGAACTTGTGAAGGGGAATATTCGTGAGAATAGTTGGAGGCGAACGACTCTCATTGCGATGGCTACTGCGCTTTTCATGTGGATACTGCTCTATGCGCCAACGCCATTCGTTATCTATGAACCGGGGATTGCGGTGCCAACGGAGCCAATGGTATCGATAGGATTGGAGGATGGCCAAGCTGAATCAAGCACCGGAGCCGGAGAGCAGGGAGCAGATGAAGGAGCATTCATGCTGACGACGGTCAAGCTGAGCACAACGAATTATTGGCAGGTGCTGCGTTCTTCCTGGAATTCGAACATGGGTGCTTATCGTAAGGATGATATATTGCGAGGATACTCGGAAGAAGAGTATATGGAGCGAATGACAGTCATTATGACAGGCTCGCAAAATAATGCAATAGAAGCAGCCTATCGATACGTAGGCATTCCATATCGTTCGTTAGCCCAATTCGTAGCAGTGTCAGATGTGAGCATGGATAATTCTGGTACTAGTCTGCAGGCGGGTGATTCCATTGAAATGGTCGAGGGGAATCCTATTGCTAGCTTGGAGGAGCTGGCTGAATCTCTGCAAGGTAACAAGACGGGGGATATGCTCGCAATAACTGTCAGACGATCAGATGCTCTTCTTGATATGAATGTGGAGCTTGGAAAGATTGTGCAGCCTATGACGGTAAGCCACTTGCCAGAAGCTCTAGGCAATGTGCAGTTGACGGAGCTTCGAACCCTGCAGCCTAATGACAGCAGCCTCCTTATTTCAATAGATGCTGGAGCAATTGGAGGACCCTCCGCAGGGCTGATGTTTGCTCTGCAATCTGTAGATCTCCTTAGTGATAAGGAATTGACTAGAGGGCTGGTCATTGCTGGAACGGGTACGATTAACCCGAATGGGGAAGTAGGTCCAATAGGTGGTATCGCATACAAAATCGTAACGGCTGAAGAGAAAGGGGCCAAGCTGTTCTTGGCTCCGGCGGCTAATTACGAGGAAGCAGCTCATAAAGCAAAGGCTATAGGCAGCAGTATGCAGGTCATTAGTGTGGGGTCTTTGGAAGAAGCCGTTCAAGTTATTGATCAGTATAGAGAACATGGATGAAAATAACCCCGTAAGCTGCTGCACGATTCTTGTGCAGGCAGCTTAATGTCCCTTACACGATGATCGGCTTGTCCGTATAATCGCGATATAACGCAACAGCTGAACGATGACCGGGCTGAGCCAGCATATAGGCTGCAGTAGCTTGGGTATCCAGCTCCAAGTAACGGTAGCTGCCAGGCGGTCTAGCAGCGCTTAGCAGGACAGGCAGCTTCGCTTCCGTACGCATTCTCCGCAGAAGCTGTCTGCCTTTCTCACTGAATCCTAGGACGCGCAAATATTGTACACCTGAGGCAAGCCGCTCTGCGGTGAAATCCTCTTTGGCATGATTGAGCAATATAGAGAGGAGTGAGCGCTGAAGCTTCGTTCGCGTATAACGCTTCGTCTTGAGAACGCCCAGAAACGGCTCGAACGCAAGCTCATCTAATCTCGGCAGCGCTTGGATGATCCGATGCTCAAGCCCCTCAGAAATTTCACGCAGCGTTGATAGCTGGTGAGCGGTACTTGTACTGATAGCATGGATAAGTGGCTGAATGAACGTATCCCAGCTTACCGGACTCCGGGCTGCTGCCCATTCCCGTTCCATTACAGAGAATGTAGTAGCAGGTACATAAGGTCGAGCACCCTCCAGCTCTCCACCTTCAAGCAGCAGCTTTCTGATTGCTGTGGCGCTGGCGATTGCTTGATCGGTAACGGTAGTCTGTCCGTATTCTGATTTCTCGCGGCGTATCGTATGCGGCTCCATCCGTCCATTAATGCGCTCTAGCGCAATTAAATAATGAAGGCCAAGGGTGTGATTCGGAAGCGCGTAGGGGAATGCTGCGGCTTCGTGAAGTCCGGTTGCGAATAGATGATCAGCAATGGCAGCACTATAAGCACTAGGATAGCTGACGCCAGTCTCCAGCTTCTGCTTAAGCAGTGCTTTGAAATCCTCGGGCTCACTAGCAACGACGCGCGCAGCTGCCTGCATGGATTCGAGCTCTCCGCTTTCTGTGCCGAAGCAGAACGCATCGACGACACCAGTCGCTTCAAGCAGTGAAACGGCACCATATGCGAACCATTCCGCTGCTTGCGTTGCGTATGCGGTCGGGAGCTCGATCACGAGGTCGCAGCCGCCTCTCAGTGCAGCTTCAGTCCGCGTCCACTTGTCCATAACAGCAGGCTCGCCGCGCTGCAGGAAGTGGCCGCTCATGACGGCAACGACCGTGTCAGCTCCTGTTATTTTGAGCGATTGCTGCAAATGATATTGATGACCGTTGTGAAATGGGTTATACTCAACTATTAGTCCTACTGTACGCATAGCAGCTCTCCTTGCTTCCCGTTGGATATATGTCCCATCATAGCACAGAGCAGCGCGATATATTCACCAGAAATCAGGACAATATATGAAAAACGCTGTGAAAATGTTGACAAAACATCGTAAAAATAGATATAATAATTTTTGTTTGTTTGGGGTGATATGATGCAGTTTCATGTTAAAGAAACAATGTCCAAAGGGATTAAGGCGACGGTCAACGAAACGCTTGATGTGTCGACCCTATTTGAAGGACGAATCGATGTCGTAAGCACGGGTCCGCTCCATGTGTCACTTCAAGTGGCCGGGAACGAAGGCGGCATTACCGTCGATGGCCAACTGGACATCGATTGGGAGCTAGCTTGCTCCCGTTGTCTAGACCCACAGCAAGAGCATACGACAATTCCTTTCTTCGAGCAGTTCGAGCCTTCTTCCAAGGAAGAAGATGAGCCTGAAGACGATGAAGGAGACTACATTGCGGTAAGAGAAGAAATTCTAGACTTGAAGCCTTATGTGGAAGAAGCGCTTCAGCTCTTTATGCCTTTTGCTCCGCTGTGCAGTGACGATTGTAAAGGTCTTTGTCACACATGCGGACAGAACCTCAATGAACACACTTGCAGCTGCACGACGGATCGCATCGATCCCCGTCTAGCCGTGCTCAAGGATCTGTTTAAAGAACAATAGCGTAAAGCCTATCGATTCTGTGAAGGAGGTGGGAAACATGGCAGTACCTCAAAGAAGAACGTCCAAAACTCGCCGCGACAAACGTCGCACGCACTTTAAGCTGGCAGTACCAGGAATGGTGAAATGCGAGCAATGCGGAGAGCTGAAATTGGCTCACCACGTATGCAAAGTGTGCGGATACTACAAAACGAAAGAGATTATTTCCCAATAATCTCGGGATTTTCCCACAATAGCACTTCATTACGATGAGGTGCTATTTTTTATTGCCTCATTGCTTAACGGGGCTATTTTTTATATAATTGTTTAGTACCAGGTGATAATATCAGCCATTATTCTGTGCGGTCACGCTTGTACGCATGGCTCGCATTGTCCATAGATGGGTAGCCACACGTCATGCGGTGAAAGATAGAGAAGAAGTCACTATACTGAAAAGGTGGTGGAGGGCGATCGAACGAATGCCCAAACGGCAGCGGCATCAGCTGCTTGCCCGATTAATCGATGAAAATCCGTTTATGACCGACCGGGAGCTTACGAGGCATCTCAAGGTAAGTATCCAGACGATTCGGCTTGACCGAATGGAGCTGGGCATTCCTGAGCTTCGGGAGAGATTGAAGCTGATGGCGGAGCGTTCGTATGATTCAGTCCAATCTCTGCCGCTGCATGAGGTGATAGGTGATATTGTCGATCTGCAGCTGGATCAAAGTGGAATTTCGATTTTTGAAATACGAGAAGAACATGTTTTCTCGCGAACCGGCATTGCCCGCGGTCATCATGTGTTTGCACAAGCAAATTCGCTGGCAGTAGCTGTAATAGATGATAAGATCGCTTTGACGGTCACTGCAGATATTCGCTTTATTAGACCGGTTAAGCTTGGTGAGAAATGTATTGCCAAAGCTTACGTTCGTTCGATTTCTGGAGAACGGCGCAAAGCGAAGGTTGAACTCTTTACTTATGTAGGCGATGAGATGGTGTTTCAAGGGAACTTTGTCATTTACCGGTCCGCGGGGGATAGGGATAATGAAGGAGGAGACAGTCATGCGGATCGCGATTGATGCGATGGGTGGCGACCACGCTCCAGGTCTTATTGTACAAGGGGCATTGGAAGCGGCTAGAGAGTGGCCAGATACGGAGCTGCTTCTTGTCGGAGACACGGCTGCTATCGAGCCGTTACTGAATGGGCAGAAGCCTGCCAACATTACGATATGCCATGCTGATGATGTGATTACTCCTGATGATGAGCCAGTAAGAGCGGTTCGCCGCAAGAAAGGCTCTTCGATGGTTGTTGCTGGTCAATTGGTCAAAGACAAGAAGGCAGACGCGATGCTCTCGGCAGGCAATACAGGCGCATTAATGACAACAGGCCTTCTCGTTGTTGGGCGATTGGACGGAATTGAGCGTCCCGCACTAGCACCTATGCTTCCGACTATGGATGACATCGGTGTGTTGGCCCTTGATCTAGGTGCTAATATGGATGCCAAGCCGGAGCATTTATTACAATATGCGATTATGGGAAGTATTTACCGGGCCAAGGTGCATGGACTGGAGAAGCCGAGAGTCGGGTTGCTGAATGTAGGTACTGAGCCAGGCAAGGGCAATGAGCTGACGAAGGCTGCTTTTGACTTGATGGAGCAGGCTCCTATTCATTTTATCGGTAACGTAGAGGCCCGTGATCTGTTGAATCGCAGCTGTGACGTGCTCATCTGTGATGGCTTTGCTGGCAACATACTGCTGAAGTCGATGGAGGGAACAGCAGGGACGCTGTTTACGTTCTTGAAGAGCTCCTTCTCGGAATCATGGATGACGAAGCTGGCTGCTGCCATTATGATGCCTAAGCTTCGCAAGCTGAAGAATAAAATGGATTATAAGGAACATGGCAGCGCGCCGCTGTTAGGATTGAACGGTCTAGTTATGAAATGCCATGGGTCATCCGACGCGGTTGCTGTCAAGAATGCAGTGCGCCAAGCGCGGATAGCGATTCAGGGTCAATTAACCGAGTCGATTGCAGCGGAAATTAGCGGGAAGTGAGTGTGGAGTAATGAATTTACATCCTGTAGGAATTATTGGAACGGGCAAATATGTTCCCGACCGAATTTTATCTAATCAAGAGCTAGAGCAAATGGTTGAAACAAACGATGAATGGATCGTAACTCGTACCGGGATTCGTGAGCGTCGAATGGCTGCTCCAGAGCAGGCTACTTCAGACCTCGCTTATGAAGCATCCATTATTGCGATCAAGGCGGCAGGACTTACTGCCGAGGACATCGATCTGATTGTCGTTGCGACAATTACCCCGGATATGAGCTTCCCTTCGACAGCATGCCTGCTGCAAGAGAAGCTTGGCGCCAAGCAAGCGGCAGCATTCGATCTATCCGCAGCTTGCTCCGGATTTATTTATAGCCTTGCAACAGCTTCGAGCATGATTGCGTCTGGTATGTACAAGCATGTACTAGTTGTAGGAGCAGAGACGTTATCTCGTATAACGGATTATACGGACCGCAACACTTGCATACTCTTCGGTGATGGAGCGGGTGCGGCAGTGCTCGGTCGAGTGCCGGAAGGTCGCGGCTTCCGTTCCTTCGAGCTTGGTGCTGATGGTCGTGGCGGCGATCTGCTCAAAGTAAGCGGCGGCGGTTCACGCATTCCGGCATCAGAGGACAGTGTGGCTTCGAAGCAGCACTTCATTCATATGGCTGGCAATGATGTATTCAAGTTCGCTGTGCGTATTATGGGCAGCGCAGCGGAGGATGCATTGAAGAAAGCTGACTTGACGAAGGAAGATATTGATCTGCTTATTCCGCATCAAGCGAATATTCGGATCATTCAATCTGCACTGAATCGCCTTGATTTGCCAGAGGACAAGTGTATGATTAACTTAGACAAATACGGCAATGTGTCAGCGGCATCGATTCCGATCGCACTTGCAGAAGCAGTTGAGCAAGGGCGTGTCAAAGAAGGCGATTGCTTAATGTTGGTAGGATTTGGCGGCGGCCTGACATGGGGCGCGTCTGTACTGATCTGGTAACGGAGGAGATTGATTAGTGAGTAGAATTGCATTCGTATTTCCTGGTCAAGGGGCTCAGGTGGTAGGAATGGGCAAGGATGCCTATGATACTATCGAGAACGCACGAGCTGTATTTGAATCAGCAGATGAAGCTCTAGGCTTCAAGCTTAGTGATGTAATCTTTGCAGGACCAGACGAGGTGCTCAAGCAGACAGCGAACACACAGCCGGCACTTTTGACAGTAAGCGTAGCTTTGCTGAAGGCGCTGGAGAGCCAAGGTATGAAGCCTGATTATGTTGCTGGACACAGCCTTGGTGAATATAGCGCATTGGTGGCAGCCGGCGTACTGTCATTCGAAGATGCGGTACGTACAGTTCGTGCACGCGGTCAGTTCATGGAGCAGGCGGTTCCTGGCGGTCAAGGAGCAATGGCTGCTGTTCTTGGAGCAGAGCGTGAAGCGCTGGCAGAGCTCTGCCAGAAGATAACTTCTGAAGGTACTGTTGTTGAGCTGGCGAACGTGAACTGTCCTGGACAGATCGTTGTTTCGGGATCAGCAGCGGGCGTTCTGCAGGTCGTTGAGCGTGGGAAGGAAGAGGCTGGCGCCAAAAGAGTTATTCCTCTGGAGGTTAGCGGTCCATTCCATTCTTCGCTAATGAAGCCTGCGGCAGACAAGCTTGCTGAGGTATTGCAATCCGTTGTCATGACAGATTCTGCAGTGCCCGTTATTGCGAATGTTACTGCAGCGCCTGTTACAGAATCAGCAGCTATTAGGAATTTGCTTGTGGATCAGGTCTACTCTCCTGTCCTATGGGAGGATAGTATCCGTTACATGATCAAGCAAGGCGTAGACGTGTTTGTTGAGATTGGATCTGGTACCGTGTTAGCAGGTTTGATCAAAAAAATCGATAAAAACGTACGTGTTGTATCCATTAATAGTGTTGCTGCTGTGGAATCCCTATCCATCTAAGAGGGGTCTCGGCAGCAAGGATCTTTTGCTAAAGGAGGGATTACAATGTTCGCAAGTCTTGAAGGTAAAACTGCGCTTGTAACAGGGGCATCCCGCGGTATAGGCAGAGCGATTGCGGTCGCACTGGCTGAAGCTGGAGCCGACGTTGCTATTAATTACTCAGGCAGCGAGGCGGCAGCGGCAGAAACGGTGCAAGCCGTGGAAGCGCTTGGTCGCCGCGCGATTATGCTCAAAGCCAATGTCGGTAAGGTGGATGAATTTGAATCGATGGTGAAAGAAACGATCGCTCAATTCGGAACACTTGATATATTGGTGAATAACGCGGGCATTACAAGAGATAATTTAATTATGCGTATGAAGGAAGAGGAATTCGATCAAGTTATTGAGACGAACCTTAAAGGTGTGTTCAACGGGATCAAAGCGGTAACGCGTCCGATGATGAAGCAGCGTTCTGGACGTATTATTAATATCTCATCCGTTGTTGGCGTACTGGGTAATCCAGGACAAGCCAATTATGTGGCTGCGAAAGCAGGTGTCATTGGGCTGACGAAGGCTAGTGCACGTGAGCTTGCCTCGCGAGGCATTACAGTCAATTGCATTGCCCCTGGCTTTATTCAGACGGAAATGACCGATAAGCTGCCTGCCGAAACGCGGGAAGCATTATCTACTCAAATTCCGCTGGCCCGTCTTGGTAATCCGGAAGATATCGCAGCAGCTGTTCGGTTCCTTGCATCCGATGCTGCAGCATATATGACTGGACAAACCGTGCATATTGATGGCGGCATGTATATGTAATGCTGCTTAAAACCGCCGCAGGCCGTAATAAAACGGTTACGTATGGCATTTTGTCGTTAATTCTCGTATAATACCAAAGAGGAGGTGAACCGGATGTCCGAAGTAGTAGAACGTGTAAAACGTATCGTCGTCGACAGACTTGGCGTAGACGAAGCTGAAGTCACGCTGGAAGCTTCCTTTAAAGATGACCTCGGCGCTGACTCTCTTGATGTCGTTGAATTGGTCATGGAGCTGGAAGACGAGTTTGATATGGAAATTTCTGATGAAGATGCAGAGACCATCACCACTGTGGGAGAAGTAGTTAAATACATACAATCTCATACGTAAGGAAGAACAGGGTCCCGTTGTAACAAACGGGACTTCTCTCCATCTGAAGCAGGAATTATCATCACATTATGAATTTGAGCTGTAAGCTTTATATATAGAAGAAGATGTGGAAGTCGTCGCATCTATATTGCAGTCCTTAGAGGTGAATAGAATGAAACAGAGAGTTGTCGTTACTGGCATGGGGGTTATTACCTCATTGGGCTCCGAATTGGAGCAATTCTGGGGGAACCTGCTGGAAGGGAAATCGGGTATATCACACATTGAAGCCTTTGATGTAGCGGAGTATCCAACCCGAATTGCAGCAGAAATCAAAGATTTCAACCCTGAAGCATTTGGTTTAGATAAGAAAGAAGCACGTCGTATGGATCGTTTCGTTCAGTTTGCTTCAGTTGCCAGCCTGGCAGCTGTCAAAGACGCTGGACTGGATATCAGTGAGACTGGCAATGCAGATCCAGAGCGTGTCGGCGTAATGGTCGGCTCTGGCATCGGCGGACTTGGAACTTGGGAAGACCAGCACAACATTTTGCTGGAGAAAGGCCCTAAGCGGGTAAGCCCATTCTTTATTCCGATGATGATCGCGAATATGGGATCTGGTCAAGTATCTATGCTTACCGGCGCTAAAGGTCCGAATAGTACAACCGTAACTGCTTGTGCCACAGGTACCCATTCAATTGGCGATTCTTTTAAAATGATTCAACGCGGTGATGCTGACGTTATGATCTGCGGAGGTGCGGAAGCAACCATTCGCCCTACAGGGCTTGCTGGCTTCTGCTCCATGCGGGCTATGTCGGTACGCAATGACGAGCCAGCTAAGGCTAGCCGTCCGTTCGATACAGATCGTGATGGGTTCGTGATGGGTGAAGGTGCTGGCGTTCTTATTCTAGAATCCCTGGAGCATGCTCAGAAGCGTGGAGCTCGTATCTATGCAGAAGTAATCGGTTATGGCATGAGTGGAGACGCACATCATATGACTGAGCCTGATCCGGATGGAGCTGCACGGTGTATGGTCAAAGCGCTTAAGGATGCTGGAATCGCACCTGAAGAAATTGATTATATCAATGCACACGGTACTTCGACTCCGGTCGGTGACCGTTCTGAGACGAAAGCGATTAAGAAAGCTTTCGGCGATCATGCTTACAAAGTTGCAGTCAGCTCGACGAAATCGATGACGGGTCACTTGTTAGGCGCGGCTGGTGGCGTTGAGGGTGTCATTATTGGCTTAACGCTGAAGAATGGCATTATCGCACCGACGATTAATTTGGACAATCAAGATCCGGAATGCGATTTGGATTATGTACCGAATAAGCCTCGTGAAGCGAATGTGCGGGTAGCCCTGTCCAACTCATTCGGATTCGGCGGCCATAACGCGACGATCGTGATGAAAGTTTATGAAGCGTGATTCCTTTAGTGAGCTGCAGACTCGTCTGCAGCTCCGTTTCAAACAGCTGAAGCTGCTGAAGCAAGCCTTTACGCATACGTCCTATGTGAATGAACATAAGCATGGAACGATCGAACATAACGAACGTTTGGAGTTCCTCGGTGACGCGGTACTCCAGCTGCTTGTTTCGGAATTTTTGTTCACTGCCTACCCGCAGCGGCCAGAGGGGGAACTGACACGGATGCGGGCATCCGTCGTCTGTGAGCCATCACTCGCTCAGTTCGCTGAACAGCTGGATCTAGGCTCCCATGTCCTGCTAGGACGAGGAGAAGAGCAGCTTGGGGGAAGGCAGCGGCCAGCATTGCTTGCTGATTTATTCGAAGCTTTTGTAGGGGCTATCTACTTGGATGCAGGAATACAGAGGACTCGCGAATTTCTGGAGACACATATGTTCCCGAACATTGAGTCCAATGATAAGGGCATGCTTGTCAAGGATTTCAAGTCCAAGCTGCAAGAACGGGCTCAGCATACAGGGCTAGGCTCGGTGGAATACCGCATCACAGAAGAACGAGGTCCAGCTCATGATCGTGAGTTTGTCGTCGAGGTTTATATCGGCGAGATTGCTTATGGCAGCGGCAGCGGCAGAACAAAGAAGGAAGCGGAGCAGCGCGCTGCATCAGAAGCGTGGCAATCGCTCTCCAAGGAATAATTACAGTAAGAGCTGTGTTGAAATAGTCATTAGACTACTTCAACATAGCTCTTTTTAGTTAGTTGTTATAATGTAGCTGATCTCCACGAGCAAACCCAGCTTGAAAAGCCGAAAAACAACCTTAAGTGTCGGATAAAGTAGCTGACACTTTATCGTAAACACCTTAGATCAGCTGAAAACAACCTTAGGTGCGCGTAAGGTGGCTTAGAAACAACTTGTAAGCGGGATAACAGCAATAAAGAAAATAAAGCAGCTAAACAGATGTATAGTTGCGAGGAAGCGTGTTTTCTACCGATAATGAGCAGCTATAAAAGAAAAACAGCCGAACAGGAATGGAGATCCTGTTCGGCTGTTTTGTAGCCTTTTAATGCTGGGCAGTTAAGTTAGCTTTTGGATTGTCATTCGGTTTCGGCGCATCAGGCTTGTGGTGCGTGAGGCGATTATAGGCTTTGTGAAGCAGAGGCATAACATAATAATCTAGACCGTAGCGGCCGCCGTTGGTGCCTGCTGTGAATACGAGGATACCAAGCAGCATCAGCCATGGATTCGTGCTAACCGTTCCTGCGAATACGAACATGAAGTTCATTAATAGTCCGAAGAATGCTGCTGTTGCTGTCAAAGCCCCAAGTATGAGGCCTACTCCGACAAGGAACTCGCCGAGCGGTATAACGAAGTTGATGAGCTTGACATTCGGCAGTGCAAAATGCTCTAGAAAAGCGGTAAAGTTCGGATACACTGGCTGTTGTGTAGCCTTATCCATCACAGGGTTGTTCACTGCATTTGTTAAAAAGCCGTCTGCTGCAAATCCTCCAACCAGTTTATGGTAGCCTGCCGTCATCCATTGCCATCCCAAGAATAAACGGATAATAGTAACAACTCCAGCCGCCCATCGATTCTCTCTCCAGAATTTCATCATTTTAACCGACTCCTTTTCTCTTGATCTGGTTTCAGTATATGTCTTCGCGACATCATAGAATGTGATATATTTCACAATTATCCTTATATATATGTCAAAATGGTTAACGAGGAAAGGGGAGATGTGATACAATAAGTGGCGAGGTGAAAGCCAAATTATGTTCTTGAAACGGATAGAATTATCTGGATTTAAATCATTTGCCGACAAAACCGAAATGGAATTCGTTACGGGCATCACTGCTGTAGTTGGACCTAATGGCAGCGGAAAAAGTAATATTTCGGACGGCATTCGCTGGGTGCTCGGTGAGCAGAGTGCGAAAAGCTTGCGCGGAGGCAAAATGGAAGATATCATTTTTGCCGGCAGCGACGCGAGGAAAGCGGTCAACTATAGTGAAGTTTCGCTAACGCTCGACAATGGGGATGGAGCCTTGCCCCTTGAGTATAATGAAGTGACGGTAACCCGTCGTGTTCATCGCAGCGGCGATAGTGAGTACATGATCAATAAGCAGCCTTGCAGGCTGAAAGATATTACCGAGCTATTCATGGATACGGGCATCGGTAAAGAAGCTTATTCCATAATTGGACAAGGACGTATCGAAGAGATTTTAAGTACTCGCTCAGAGGACCGCCGAGGTATATTTGAAGAGGCTTCCGGCATTGTCAAATATAAATCGCGTAAACGTGAGGCACAGAGGAAGCTTGAGGATACAGAGAACAACCTGCTGCGTATCCACGATCTCGTGTCCGAGCTGGAGGATCAGGTTGGGCCGCTTCGGGATCAGTCTGAGAAAGCGATACACTTTAAGCAACTAAGGGAACAGCTGAAGACGCAAGAGATTTCGATGTATGTGCATAATATTGAGAACGTACATAGCAATTGGTCGGAAGCGAATGCCAAGCTTGATCGGTTGAACAAGGAAGAGCTTGAGCTCTCAACTGTCGTAAGCAAGCATGATGCGCTCCTAGAGAAGGATCGACTTGCTCTACGTGAACTAGAGGAAGCGCTGGATCAGCTGCATGAGGCTATGCTCCAATATAGTGAAGAGTATGAGAAATGCGAAGGGTTCGGAGAAGTTCTGAAAGAGCGTAAGAAAAACCTCGATCAGAACAAACGGCAGCTTGAGGAGTCTATTGCCGTGCAGGATGAGCGCATAGCCTCTCTGACTACAGAGGAGGCTGATTTTCGCGGCCGCGCGGCTGCTCTGGAGCTTCAATTAGCCGACATCAAGGTGAAGCTGGCCGAGGAAGAGACTAATCTGATCGGTGTTGTGGGCAGCACTGGCGGCGATGCAGAAGAAACGTTAAAGGGCGAATTGCTGGAAGTGCTAAGCACAATGGCTCAGCTGCGCAACGAAATTCGTTATGCTGGTCAGCAGCAGGAAGCTGTACAGCGCCGAATGGAGCGATTAACAGAGGAACAAGCCAAATGGACAGAGCAGCATCGGAAGCTGGCAGCACGTCGAGCTGAGCTTACGAAGCAGCTGGAAGCGACGCTGGATGCGATTTCTTCCAATCGGACCAAGTACATTGGCGAGGCAGAGAAATCCAAGGACATTGGGCAGTATGTGGAGGATGCAACGACAGCGATACGCAAATGGGAGCAGAAGCTTGATGCACAGGTTTCCCGCCGCGATACGATGAAGGAAATGCAGGATGCCTTAGACGGCTTTATGCAGGGTGTAAAAGAGGTCCTCAAAGCTTCGCGCCGCTCATCCGGAGGTATCACAGGCGTTCATGGCGCTGTTGCCGAGCTCATGAGAGTGCCAGAGCGTATCGAGACTGCTGTAGAAACAGCGCTAGGCGGTGCTTTGCAGCATATCGTCATGGAGGATGAGAAATCAGCTCGGACAGCGATTAGCTTCCTGAAGCAGCGGCAGCTGGGACGAGCAACCTTCCTCCCGCTCGACGTTATTCGTGGAAGGCAGGTGCCTGAGCATGACAAGCGTATGGCAGAAGCCGTTGAAGGCTTCGTCGGTGTAGCTGCTGATCTCGTATCCTGTGAACCAAGATACGAGTCGATTGTGAACAACTTGCTAGGCAATGTGCTGCTCGCAGAGACGCTGGAGCAAGCCAATCGCATTGCATCCAAGTGCCAGTATCGATTCAGAGTCGTTACATTAGACGGTGATGTCGTGAATGCAGGCGGCTCGATGTCAGGGGGCAGCCTTCAGAAGAAAGGGGCAAGCCTGCTCGGACGCCAGCGCCAGATTGAGACACTGGACCAGGAGATCAAAGAAGGCGAAGCTACAATCGCTAACCTCCGGGCTAAGCTCAGTGATCTGCGTAAGGAGCAGTCGATTCGTACGCAGAACATGGAAGAGCTTAGAGAGATTTCGGAGCAGCGCCGCATAGAGGAGCAGCAGTTCCGTGCCGAGCTCCAGCAGCTTGAGAATGAAGCGAAGCATCTTAGCGAGCAGGAGCAGCTCTTCTCTGCAGACAAGAACAGTCATCTGGAAGAGAAGCAGACGATGCAGTCAACCGCTGAGGCGGCAGAGGTTAGGCTGGAGCAGCTTACAGCGGACGAGGCGAGATTGCAAGAAGCCATTCGAATTGCGGAAGAGCGCCGTAAGGCAAGTGAATCTGCGAAGGAAGTGCTGCAGAGTCAGCTGACCGACCTCAAGATCGCGGCAGCTAAGACGGATCAAGAGAAGCAATCGTTCGAGGATCAGGCAGCTCGTGTTCGCTCCGATATTCAACGGGCTAAGCAAGAGCTGGCGAACTTCCGCTCTTTGTTCAAGCAGCAGGAAGAAGAGCTTGAGCGCCATGCGGTAGAGACCGTATCGCAGATAGAGCAGCTTAACCATCTGCGGCTGAAGAAGCAGGAATGCGCCGAACAGACGGATCTTAAGCGTTCATCCCGAGCAGACCGGCTGAAAGAGCTGGAGCATGGCGAGAGCGAGACGAAGGAACAGCGCGCTCAGCTTCGCCATGTAGAGGAGCAAATGCGTCAGACCGAGATCGCTGCGAACCGTCTGGATGTAGAGCTGGACAACCTGCTTCGCAAGCTCAGTGAGGAATATGAGCTTAGCTTCGAGCTTGCCAAAGAGAACTATCCGGTTCCTGAGGACATCATTGGCACTCAGAACGCTGTACGTGATATTAAACGTCAGATTACTGCGCTTGGAGATGTCAACCTTGGCGCTATCGACGAATATGAGCGTGTGAAGGAGCGTTATGAGTTTCTTACCGAGCAGAAGGATGATCTGGTAGAAGCGAAAACGACGCTGTATCAGGTAATCCGGGAGATGGACGATGAAATGTCCAAACGGTTCAAGACGACCTTCGAACAGATTCGCGGTCATTTCGTCGTCGTATTCGCGAAGCTGTTCGGTGGAGGACGTGCCGATCTAGTGCTAGTAGAGCCTGATCGGGTGCTGGATACCGGAATTGACATCGTCGCTCAGCCGCCGGGCAAGAAGCTGCAAAACCTGCAGCTGTTGTCTGGAGGAGAGAGAGCCTTGACAGCGATCGCCTTGCTGTTCGCTATTTTACAGGTTAAGCCTGTACCATTCTGTGTGCTTGACGAGGTTGAAGCTGCGCTGGATGAGGCGAACGTATCCCGCTTCGCGCAATATTTGCGCGAATTCTCGGAGCTTACACAGTTCATCGTGGTTACACACCGCAAAGGTACCATGGAAGAGGCGGATGTCCTCTATGGGGTAACGATGGAGGAAGGCGGCGTGTCGAAGCTCGTATCTGTCCGCTTGGAAGAAGAGGAAGAGCAGGCATCCGCATAATGTGCTTTATTGGTAATAAAGCGATATAATAAGGCACAACAATAGGATAGAGGAAGTGTGAGAAGATGAGTTTTTTCAAAAAGCTGAAGGAAAGCATCTCTTCCAAAACGGAAGCGGTCACGAATATATTCAAAGAGGGATTAACCAAGACTCGCGCAGCTATCGTCGAAAAGGTTGAGGAACTTATTACTCGCCGCAAAAAAATCGACGAGGAGTTCTACGAGGAGCTGGAGGAAATCTTGATTGGCGCCGATGTTGGCGTCAATACGGTGATGAAGCTGATTGATGAGCTTCGTGTAGAGGTGAAGAAGCAGAAGATCGAAGACGCGGCTGATCTGCAGCCGGTCTTGTCCGAGAAGCTGATAGGACTGCTCAAAGGGGAGAACAACCCCGGACTGCAAATGTCGAAGAGCGGCATCACCGTTATTTTGTTCGTAGGGGTTAATGGCGTTGGCAAGACAACTACGATCGGCAAGCTGGCGCATAAGTTCAAGAGTGAAGGCAAGAGCGTCCTTCTCGCCGCAGGTGACACTTTCCGCGCAGGGGCTATTGAGCAGCTTGAAGTGTGGGGACAGCGTGTCGGTGTAGACGTTATTAAGCAGCAATCGGGCTCTGATCCAGCAGCGGTTATGTTCGACGCCGTTCAAGCGGCGAAGCAGCGTGGCGTTGATATATTGCTCTGCGACACAGCAGGCCGTCTGCAGAACAAGTCCAACCTGATGGAGGAGCTGAACAAAATATTCCGTGTTATCCAGCGTGAAATTCCAGATGCTCCGCATGAGGTATTGCTCGTGCTCGATGCAACGACTGGACAGAATGCATTAAGCCAAGCCAAGCTGTTCGGAGAGAAGAGCGGCGTTACAGGCCTTGTCTTGACGAAGCTGGATGGCACAGCTAAGGGCGGTATCGTCATTGCAATCCGCAATGAGCTTAATTTACCAGTTAAGCTGGTTGGTCTCGGTGAGAAAATGACGGATCTGCAAGAGTTCGATTCCGAGCAATTCGTTCATGCTTTATTCGCTGGGCTGATCCAAAAAGCGGAGCAAGAAGACCGCTTGCAAGGTGACAAGGAGTAAAGCTTGACAGTGGCATTCGTCTTCGTGTATGATAAAAGACGTTGTAATGCTGTAAAGGGATTTACCTTGACGCTTGACAGATGGAAGGAGCAAAAGGGATGAATGCAAATGAACCAGATGCTCTTGCCAAGATGACAAGAATCAACTTACTCTTTGACTTCTATGAGCCGCTGCTCACTGAGAAACAGCGGACCTTTTTGAAATATTATTTTCACGATGACTTCTCGCTCGGTGAGATCGCAGCTGAGTCCGGCATTAGCCGGCAAGCGGTGTACGAGCATGTGAAGCGGGCCGAACAAGTGCTTGAGAGCTACGAGAGCAAGCTGAAGCTGCTGGTGAAGCACGAAACGATGCAGCAGCTTGCCGCGGAGCTAGAGCAGACTGTGACGGACCTGCCTATAGACGACCAAGCGAAACATAGACTGCTTGCAGTCATTGAACAATTGATAACGACAGAACAAACGGTGATGACGGAGGTGATGGATCATGGCGGCATTTGAGAGCTTGACGAGCCGATTGCAAAATGTGTTCAGCAAGCTGAGAGGCAAAGGCAAAGTAACGGAAGATGACGTAAACGAAGCAATGCGCGAAGTACGGCTTGCGCTGCTCGAGGCAGACGTTAACTTTAAAGTCGTCAAAGATTTTATCGCCAAAGTGAAAGAAAAGGCGCTTGGTCTGGATGTGTCGAAGAGCTTCACGCCTGGCATGGTCATTATTGATATCGTCAATAAAGAAATGACAGAGCTGATGGGCGGCACGCAGAGCAAGCTTGCCAAAGCGAATAAGCCACCAACCGTCATTATGATGGTGGGCTTGCAGGGCGCAGGTAAAACAACGACATCCGGCAAATTGGCCAAGCTGCTTCAGAAAGGCAATCATAAGCCGCTGCTTATCGCGGGAGATATTTATCGTCCTGCGGCAATCAAGCAGCTTCAGGTGCTGGGAGAGCAGATTAATGCTCCGGTCTTCTCCTTAGGAGATCAGACTTCACCGGTTGAGATTGCACGGGCTGGCTTGCAGCATGCCAAGGATAACGGCAACGACTATGTTATTATCGACACGGCTGGCCGTCTTCATATTGACGAGGCGCTGATGGAGGAATTGAAACTAATTCACCAGCATACCTCACCGGATGAAGTGCTGCTGGTCGTCGACGCGATGACTGGACAAGATGCCGTGAACGTCGCTCAGAGCTTCCACGAGCAGCTCGACCTTACAGGTGTGGTGCTGACGAAGCTCGACGGCGATACGAGAGGTGGCGCGGCGCTGTCTGTTAAGGCAGTAACCGGCAAACCGATCAAGTTCGCAGCAATGGGTGAGAAGATTGACTCACTCGAGCCGTTCCATCCAGACCGGATGGCTTCACGGATTCTCGGAATGGGAGATATGCTCTCACTCATCGAGAAAGCCCAAGCTAACATTGATACAGAGAAGGCGGCGGAGATGGAGCGCAAAATGCGCAATGCCGAATTCACATTCGATGATTTCCTGGAGCAGATGGAGCAGGTTCGTAATCTAGGTCCAATTGATCAACTGATGGATATGCTGCCCGGCATGAACAAGATGAAGGGCGTCAAGGATATGAAGGTTGACGAGAAGCAGATCGGACGTGTTGAAGCGATTGTTCGCTCGATGACGAAGGATGAGAAGCAAAAGCCGGAAATTATGAATCACAGCCGTCGCAAACGGATTGCAACAGGCAGTGGTACATCGGTAGCTGAAGTGAATCGACTGATCAAGCAGTTCGATGATATGCGCAAAATGATGAAGCAATTCTCGTCGATGATGGGTCCCAAAGGTCCAAAAGGCGGTAAAAAAGGATTAAAGGGTATGCTCGGAAAAGGGATGAAGTTCCCGTTCGGCTAACCTGTTGCATATAGCTTGAAGGATTTGAAGTTGATTAGTTGAAGGAGGTGAATTTCATGGCAGTACGTATTCGTTTGAAACGCATCGGTGCTCACAAAGCGCCTTTCTATCGCGTAGTTGTTTCCAACTCCCGTTCCCCACGTGACGGTCGCTTTATCGAAGAAATCGGTACTTACAACCCGGTTGCACAACCGGCTCAAGTAAGCATCGACGAAGAGAAAGCATTGAAATGGTTGCAAACAGGAGCACAAGCTTCTGATACCGTTCGCGACTTGCTTTCCAAAGCAGGTGTCCTGAAAAAGTTCCATGAGCTTAAGCAACAGAAATAACTGTTGAACAGCGGAGGGCCTTGAAATGAAAGATTTAATTCTTGTCATCGCAAAGGCGTTAGTGGATCATCCAGAGGATGTGCACGTGAATGTGAAGACAGACGATCGCGGCACGGTTTACGAGCTTTCGGTTCATACTGATGATATCGGTAAAATAATCGGCAAGCAGGGACGCATCGCGAAAGCGATGCGGACAGTCGTAACATCCGCTTCCGTCAAGTCGCAAGAGCGTGTCATCGTAGACATCATATCTTAAAAAATGCATACGAAGTAGGGTTAGGATGAATGTCCTAGCCCTTTTTCGTACATATAAGCAAAGGGTTGATACATAAATGAGCAACAAATGGTTCACTGTCGGCAAGGTTGTGAATACGCACGGTTTGCGCGGAGACTTGAAAATATTGCCCCAGACAGACTTCTCTGATGTGAGATTTGCTGTAGGTAATACCCTCTCCTTGCAGAGTGAGGATGGCAAACAGCAATTATCGGTTGTAATTGTCGCCACCCGCGAGCAAAAGGGGCTATTTTATGTGAAATTCAAAGGCTTCAATGATATTAATGAGGTTGAGAAGTATAAAGGGTGGCTGCTGAAGGTATCCGAAGCTGATCTGGCTGATCTGGATGAAGGTGAATACTACTATCATGAGATTATCGGCTGCTTGGCTGTTACCGAGGATGGTGAAGAGCTTGGGACGATATCAGAAATATTGAGCCCAGGAGCGAATCATGTATGGGTAGTAGAACGTGTGAAGCCGAAGGGCAAGCAAATTCTGCTGCCTGTCATTGATGATGTCATCCTTAATGTGGATGTTGAGAGCAAGAAGGTAACGGTACGGTTAATGGAAGGGCTGATCTAGCACGATGAGAATCGACGTATTGACGTTATTCCCCGAGATGTTCGATGGCGTATTCGGAGCGAGCATACTGGGAAAAGCGAAGGATAAAGGCATTGTATCGTTAGAAGCGATTAACTTCCGCGCTTACTCGAACAATAAGCACAACACAGTTGATGATTACCCCTATGGCGGCGGTGGCGGCATGGTATTGAAGGCCGAGCCGGTATTCTCTGCTGTGGAGGATCTCATGGCAAAGACTTCTGAAGGAAGCCGACCACGCATCGTTCTCATGTGTCCACAAGGGGAATCGTTCACTCAGCGTAAAGCTGAGGAGCTATCCAAAGAGGAGCATTTGATTCTGATCTGCGGCCATTACGAAGGCTATGATGAGCGTATCCGCGAGCATCTAGTGACGGATGAGCTGTCGATCGGGGATTATGTACTGACTGGCGGAGAGATTCCAGCTATGACGGTTATTGATAGTGTTGTGCGGCTGCTGCCGGGCGTACTTGGCAATGAAACCTCTGCCGTAACGGATTCTTATAGTACGGGCTTGCTCGAATATCCACACTATACTAGGCCTCAAGTGTTTCGGGATTGGGAAGTGCCAGAGGTGCTTATGTCAGGCCATCACAGCAACATTGAAGCATGGCGTCGTGAGCAATCTCTGCTGCGTACGCTGCAGCGCCGCCCAGATATGCTGGAGAAGGCTGAGCTTACCGATAAAGAGCGCAAATGGCTGGCAGCGAGGCGTAAGCAGACATAAAGAAAGGGACTCCTATACGCCGACTGTGTGGCCGGTGAGAGGAGATCCCTTTTTTGTTAGGGATATAAGAGGTAAGTTTATTCGTATAAAGGGTTATACTATGTGGTATATGGGTATAGAATGCAAATCCAGTGAGAGATTGATAAAAATAGGTTGTATTATACGGTGTGATATGTTAAAATTTCTAATGTTGTACGTATTAGTCGGATGGTCCGCTAATAGCAATGACCCGGCTCAGAGGAGCATGGAGAGCTATTAAGAACATCTATGTGGAAGGAGTGATACCCAGATGAATCTTTTACAAACGATTGCTCAAGAACAACTTCGTCAAGACCTTCCTAACTTCCGTCCAGGTGACACGTTGAAAGTCTACGTTAAAGTTATCGAGGGAACACGTGAGCGGATCCAGCTTTTCGAAGGCGTTGTAATCAAACGTCGCGGCGGCGGCATCAGCGAAACGTTTACGGTACGTAAAATTTCTTACGGTGTTGGTGTGGAAAGAACTTTCCCGCTTAACTCGCCTAAAATCGACAAAATCGATGTGGCTCGCCGTGGTAAAGTACGTCGCGCGAAACTGTACTACCTTCGCGAACTACGCGGTAAAGCTGCAAGAATTAAAGAAATTCGTTAAGATCAAACGACAAGAGGGGCTTGCGCAAACAAGCTCCTTTTCGTTATTTTCGCAAGTAAGCTAACGAACATGCACAACAGATAGAAAGTAGGCGTAATGGATGGACGCTCAACAGCGAAATGATGAATTGGCAAGCGAGCTTCATTCGGAGGAGTCCGAGAAGTCTCTGCCTACGCCACCGAGTAAGAACAACAATGGCGGACGAGCATATAAGGAAATAGTAGAATGGATCAAGGCGCTTGCAATAGCGGTGCTTCTCGTATTCGTTATCCGAACGTTCCTGTTCTCTCCATTTATTGTAGAAGGACCCTCCATGGAGCCGAATTTCGAAACCGCTGAGCGGCTTATCGTGAATAAAATTTTGTACAAAATCCGTGAACCAGAGCGTGGAGAGGTTGTTGTGTTCCACGTACCAGATCAAGGCAGAGATTTCATTAAACGAGTGATTGGCCTTCCTGGGGACACAATAAAGGTTGATGGCGATGATGTCTATGTGAACGGTGAGAAGATCGACGAGCCTTATATTAAGGAAGCAGTCGAAGCGGCTCATGCCGAAGGCATCCTGTACAATGCTAATAATACGCCAACGTCCAATTTCCCTAACGACAAGGTGACGGAAACGACGGTGCCAGAAGGTAAAATATTCGCAATGGGCGATCATCGGGACAACAGCCAAGACAGCCGTGATATCGGGTACGTATCTGAGGATGAGCTGATCGGACGGGCTGACGTTATTTTTTGGCCGCTGAACAAATTGAGTTTTATTAAGCATTAGCTTGGTAATGAATGAGGTGAGGAAATGACCATTCAATGGTTTCCCGGTCATATGACCCGGGCAAGACGGCAAATACAAGACAAGCTGAAACTAATCGATATTGCCATTGAGCTGTTGGATGCGCGTATTCCGCTATCGAGTCGTAATCCTATGGTGGATGAAGTATTAGGCGGTAAGCCAAGGCTAATCGTATTGAATAAATCAGATTTGGCAGATCCGCGTGTAACAGAGCAGTGGATGGAGTTTTTCAAGTACGAGGGTCATGAATGCGTTGCAGTTGATTCCTACACGGGAACGAAGATTAATGAAATTCCTATGAAAGCAAAAGAGCTGCTGCATGAGAAGATCAATCGTCAAATTTCCAAAGGTATTAACCCTCGCGCGGTTCGTGGACTCATTGTGGGCATCCCGAACGTCGGCAAGTCAACCCTTATTAATCGGCTAGCAGGTCGAAGTATTGCTATTACTGGTGATCGCCCGGGTGTGACGAAGGGTCAACAGTGGATCAAGATCGGTACAGAAATGGATCTGCTTGATACTCCTGGTATTCTCTGGCCGAAGTTCGATGATGAGCTTGTCGGTTATCGTCTGGCTATGACGGGTGCGATTAAGGAGCAGGTTCTGAACATTGAAGATATTGCATTCTTCGCTGTACGTGAGCTTGCTGAGCGCTATTGGCCTTCTGTGAAGGAGCGCTTCGAGCTGGATTTTGATCCGAAGGATATATCAGATTCAGATGAAATCGTTCGAATTATGGAAGAAATCGGGCGTAAAAGAGGCTGTCTCGTAAGTGGAGGTCATGTTAATCTAGAGAAGGCATCCGGCATTATTCTTAGAGAAATGCGTGCAGGTAAGCTTGGGCGGATTTCTTTGGAAGCTCCTTTTCCAGCAGCGGCTGGCAGCCATAAGCCGAAGGAGTAGCAGACATGCTTGCATATGAGGAAAGCTTGTGGGGCGAAGGCTATAAGTCGATCGCTGGTGTTGATGAGGTAGGAAGAGGCTGTCTGTTCGGGGATGTCGTTGCAGGAGCGGTAATTCTGCCTCCGCAGCTCATTCTCGAAGGGGTTAATGATTCCAAGAAGCTATCTGAGAAAAAGCGGAATGAGCTCTATGATGTCATTGCCGAGCAAAGTGTTGCTTGGGCAGTAGCAAGGGTTGATGCGGAGACAATTGATCGAATCAATATTAAGCAGGCTTCTAGGCTGGCGATGAAGCTGGCGATTGCTGCTCTTGATGTGCCTCCGGATTATTTGCTCGTGGACGCGGAGAAGGTAGATCTACCGCTTCCGCAGGCAGCCATCATTAAAGGGGATGCGACAAGCCAATCGATTGCTGCTGCCTCCATCATGGCGAAGGTTACGCGAGACAGGCTCTGCGCGAACGAATGGGAGCTGCTGTATCCTGCTTACGGCATTGCAATACATAAGGGCTATGCAACGAAGCTGCACCGGGAAAGGCTGCTAGAATATGGGCCTAGCCCGCTGCATCGTCGTTCTTTTCTCGGTAAGCTGTTTGCAGAACAACAGGAACTTTTACTATTTTAAATAGGATAGATGAGAAAGAAGGTCCACGCTCTGTAGGTGGATCTTTTTTTGATGCTTCAATTGATGCTGAACGCGACTGAGATTCAATGGTTATCCTAGCAGCAGATTAAAAAACTGCAAAGCGTTCTTAAATGCCGGGAACTTGCAACCGATAAATAGGATAACGATTAACGTGGGAATTTATCGGATGTATGAGGGAAGCGGGTGATCAGGTGAATATTGGACAAATGGTAAGAAGCCTGCTTGGCGAATCCACGAGCAGTGATACGCGCGTCATGGAGCTGAAGGCTGGACAGGTTGTCCGTGGCGTCATCCTGCAGATGATGGATAATAATGAAGCAGTTGTTCAAATAAATGGTGTTCAGGTAAGGGCTCAGCTGGAATTGCCATTGCAAGTAGGACAATCTGCTATACTGCAGGTGCAGCCGCAATCGAACGGGAGTCTTATTATTTTGAAGCAAATGGATCCTAATGCAGCTGGCGCTCTGCCAGATGATATGGTGAAGGAATGGATGAAGCTGCTTGGTTTGCCGGATCAGAAATGGGCAGGAGAGCTCGTTAAGGATTTGCGCAAGGAGGGCTTCAGCTTCACTCGTGAAGCTGCGCAGAGCTTCAAGCAGGCAGCGAGCGTAATGCCTCAGGGCGCGGATGCTGAGCAATGGATGCAGGCGGCCGCCGCTGGTGTTAAGCGGGGGCTGCCGATGACTGGCGCTACGGTAGGCGCGCTGCAGCAGGTTATGTTTGGGCGCGCTGCGCACGAACTGCTTGATACGCTGCAGCAGCAGCTTGCGGCTGTTAGCGCCAGCGGCGCCGATGCGCCTGAAGCGGGCGACAGCGCTGCGAAGGCGCTGCCACAGCTGGCAGCAAGGCTGCAGGTGCTGCTTGCCGAAGGCGCGGCGCTGCTGCGCTCGGCAGCCGAGGGCGGCGAGCCTGGGGCGCGAGCGGCTGGCGGAGCCGCCAGCGCGGCGGCGGCTCCACAGGCAGCTGCGCAAGCGCAGGCTCTGCCCGCAGGCGCTAGCGGTGAGGCGGCTGCCGCGGGCAAGGCAGCTGCAATGCCAGCAGCAGCGACTGTTGCCGCAGCAGCGGACGCATCGGAGCAGACGGCAGCAGCTGGCGCCCGTCCACCAGCTGCTGCGGGAGGTTCACCGAACTGGCTAGGCCAGTTCATGAAATGGCTCGGTGTCGACTATGAGAATCAATTGTCGAAGCAGTTCACGGCAGCGAACGCGGCTAAGCCTGTTCCGCCAACCGTACAGCCTCAACAGCCTCAACCGCTGCAGGACTTGTCATTAGTAAAAGATGGCGAAGCGCGTGTGGAGGGCTCGGTAGGACGTGCTCCTAATCAAGGAGAGAATCGCGTAGGCAATCAGCCCGTTCTGCCTGCTCACACTGCGGCTGCTCCAACAACGAATGGTCTGGGTGATGTGAGGCAATCGTTAGAGCGGGTTCAACAGGATTCGCAAGCTGTCATGCAGCATGCGCTTGAGCACTCCCCCATTCTGGATGACGGTAAGCCAGTCGTTCAGGAATCGCTCAAAAGTCTGTTACTAAGTCTTACAACATCTAATGATGCATCCCCAGCGCTGCGAGAGACTGCACAGCAGCTTATTCAACAAATTACAGGACAACAGCTATTGCTGACACCCGAACGGAACGGGGCTATGTTCACGCATCTGACGATGTATGTTCCGCTTAATGGACCTGATGGCAATCAGACGGCTTCTATTCACATTCAGACAAGAAGAGGCCGCCGAGGAGAGCTAGATGCTGACAACTGCAGGCTATTATTTAATTTATCGATGAAAACCTTAGGCGAGACGATCGTTGATGTGAATGTGATGGACAAAATCGTTAGTCTGACTTTATGGAATAATCATCCTGCAATAGGGACACTTACGGATTCCTCAAGAGTTGAGATTGCCGAGAGCTTGAATCAAGCCGGTTATCAGCTATTGTCGCTTCGGTCAACACCGATTATGAAAGGGGAGGAGAGCGTACAAGCAAGTGAATCTCAAGGTGAAGACAAGCCCAAGCTTCCGAGTCCTGTGCCATTCTCATCGACCCGTTACAAAGGAGTCGATTATCGGATATGAATCAGAACAATGGAAAGCAGCCCTCAGTGGTTCGCAAAGCAGTGGCTCTCAAATATGAACCCGGTGAGAACACCTCCCCGGTCGTTGTTGCCAAGGGCAAAGGGCATGTTGCTGATCTAATATTGGAGAAAGCCTCGGAGCATGACATCCCAGTCCAAGAGGACTCATCATTAGTTGAGGTGCTGTCTAAGCTCGATATTGATCAATCTATTCCTCCTGAGCTGTATACACTAGTAGCCGAAATATTAAGCTTCGTCTATCGTTCTGATCGTAAAGCGAGGGACTGGGATGAAGAATGAAGAAGAGAATAAGTCAGCCTCTATACAGCAGTTGAGAGTAGATGGAAGGCGGCAGACAGGGCAGCTCGGGGAGTCAGCAGCTTTCAGCTATTTGGAACAGGCAGGCTATATCATTGTCGAGCGCAATTGGCGCTGCCGAACGGGCGAACTTGATATTATTGCTGAATACGATGGCTTGTTAGTATTTGTAGAGGTAAGGGCTAGACGTGCTGGTGGAAGGTTCGGGACGGCAGTTGAATCGGTTGACCGTCGCAAGCAGCAGCAGGTGGCGGCTACGGCACAAGTGTATTTGCGTATGCGTCAATCGTCTGAACGGCCATTGAGATTCGATGTGATTGCGATAACAATAGACCGCAAGGGAACCATCGAAGAGCTGAAGCATATAGAAGCGGCATTCTAGTATGAGGTTGCTGCGGGGCAGTAAGCCCGAAGTATTTTTTGGCAACAAAAAAGAAGTCAATCCAATTGCGGATTGGCTTCTTTCTCTATAGGCGATCGGTGCAACAGATCTGACTTTGGACATCTATAAATCCAACCTGCGATATTGAATAGCTTCTGCAACATGCTCGGCTTCCACGGTTTCGCTGCCTTCTACATCGGCGATGGTGCGTGATAGTCTTAGAATCCGGTCATAGGCTCGCATGCTGATGTTGAACACTTGGAGAGCATTCTCGAGCAGCAAAAGGGCATCCTGCTTCAGTAGAATAGATTGACGTAGTGGAGCACCGGACAATCGGGCATTCGTGCGCAGGCCAAGGTCCAAGTGTCGTTGCTGCTGCTGAGCTCTAGCTGCCAGCACCTGCTGACGCATTTCAAATGAGCTCATGGCTGATAATTTATCTTCTTCGATACCATTATGGACTGGACGAGGAATTTCAAGCTGGATATCGATCCGATCAAGGAGCGGTCCTGATAATCGTGACCGGTATCTTGCGATAACAGAATCGCTGCAGACGCATCTTTTCTCAGTCGTCTCATGCCCAGCATAGCCACAAGGGCAAGGATTGAAGGAGGCAGCGAGCATAAGATTCGCAGGGAAATGGAATACCGCTTTCGAGCGGGCTATGGTCACTATGCCATCCTCAAGAGGCTGCCGCAGCACTTCAAGAACTTGTCTGGAGAACTCAGGCAGCTCGTCCAAATACAGCAGGCCACGGTGGGCAAGAGTAACTTCTCCTGGCTTAGGAACTGACCCGCCTCCGATGAGGCCTCCTGCGGAAATCGTATGGTGCGGCGCACGGAAGGGAGGGCTTTGGATCAGTCCCTTAGCCTCCGTAGAAAGTTTTCCAGCAGCGCTGTAAATTTTCGTTACTTCTAGAGCTTCCTCTTCCGTAAGTGGAGGAAGAATGCCAGGCAGACGGCGAATCATCATCGTCTTCCCAGTTCCTGGAGGACCCGAGAATAGGAGGTTATGATTGCCAGCAGCAGCGATTAATAAAGCTCGTTTGGCCTGGAACTGCCCAATTACATCACTGTAGTCACCGATACTATCATCTGCATCCAGCATTCTGTTCATGCTGCTGCTTATGTCCCCATTTAGGCCATGCAGGCTTCGATCCGGGTGGAAGCGAATATGCTCCCAATCCCCGCGATATTCCCTGTCATTGGGCAGCAGGTCTCTCAGATCTGTAATCGCGAACAGCTCCATATGATTAATCCAAGCAGCTTCCTTCGCATTAGCTAGAGGCAAGAGTACCTTCTGAATTCCGCTCCTTTTCGCTTCCTCCATCATAGAGAGAACACCAGGTACAGGCTTGACCTGTCCATTTAGTGAAAGCTCGCCGATAAGCATCACATGTTCGAATGGTTTGCCGTCCAACTGCCCGCTGGCAGTTAATATCCCGGCAGCTATCGCCAGATCAAAGGCTGTGCCTTCCTTGCGAAGATCGGCTGGAGCGAGATTGACTGTAATTCGGTCCATAGGAAACTTGAATCCGCTATTTTTAATTGCAGCGCGTACCCGCTCTACCGATTCGCGAACGGCTGGATCTGGCAGACCAACTACGGTTATTTGAGGAAGCCCGCTCGCAATGTCCACCTCGACGGATATGCTTTTGCCCTCGACACCATACACTGTGCTGCTGCGCATTAAACTGAACATAACAAAGAGCACCTCCAATAATGGGATGAAGGTGCTTCCTCTCGTCCTGATTCATCTATGTATTTTTTTCGTTAACGCAATGATAGATGATGCTTAGTATAATTGTCAATTTATATAATAATCAGCATGTATTGTACCGTTTTTTGGGCATAATAGGTCGCGTAGTATGTCGTTTAATCTCAATTTGAGATCAAATCCATATCAAAAAACCGAAACCGAGAGGGTCGAAATATCGGGGGAAAGATGCTACAATAATTAAGGTTTGTGTACATATGACTGTATTCAGTCTATGAAATGGAGGATTTCAACAATGAATATCCATGAGTATCAAGGTAAAGAGGTCCTAAGACAGTACGGAGTAGCAGTTCCAGAAGGTAAAGTAGCTTTTTCCGTTGAGGAAGCTGTAGAAGCTGCACAATCACTGGGCACACCAGTAGTAGTGGTTAAAGCTCAAATCCATGCAGGTGGACGCGGTAAAGCCGGCGGCGTTAAAGTTGCGAAAAACCTGGATGAGGTTCGTGCATACGCTTCCGAAATTCTCGGTAAAGTGCTTGTCACTCACCAGACTGGTCCTGAAGGCAAAGAAGTTAAGCGCTTGCTTATCGAACAAGGCTGCGACATTAAGAAAGAATATTATGTTGGTGTTGTTGTAGACCGTGATACAGGCCGTGTTGTCATGATGGCTTCGGAAGAAGGCGGCACTGAGATTGAAGAAGTTGCTGAGCATTCACCGGAAAAGATCTTCAAAGAAGTTATCGATCCTGCGATTGGACTTCAAGTGTTCCAAGCCCGCAAACTTGCTTACGCTATCAATATTCCTAATGAACTGATTAACAAAACGGTTAAATTCATGATTGCTCTGTACACAGCTTTCGTGGAGAAAGACTGCTCGATCGCAGAGATCAATCCGCTTGTCGTTACAGGCGACGGCAATGTTATGGCGCTTGATGCGAAGCTGAATTTCGATTCGAACGCATTGTACCGCCGCAAAGACATCGTTGCTCTTCGTGACCTTGAAGAAGAAGATGCCAAAGAAATCGAAGCATCGAAATATGACCTGAGCTATATTGCCCTTGGCGGCAACATCGGTTGTATGGTTAATGGTGCTGGCCTTGCAATGGCGACTATGGATATTATCAAATATTACGGCGGAGACCCTGCCAACTTCCTTGACGTAGGGGGCGGTGCTACGAAAGAGAAAGTTACTGAAGCATTCAAAATCATCTTGTCCGATGAGAATGTAAAAGGAATCTTCGTTAACATTTTCGGTGGCATCATGCGTTGTGATGTTATTGCTGATGGTGTTATTGCAGCAGCTAGAGAGCTTGGTCTGGACCGTCCGCTTGTTGTAAGACTTGAAGGAACAAACGTCGATCTTGGCAAAAAAATGTTGAACGAATCGGGACTGAACATTGTAGCGGCGGACTCTATGTCAGACGGCGCACAAAAAATTGTCGCTCTCGTGAAATAAATACGCGTACGAATTCATTAACGGGGATGTGAGATTCGATGAGCATTTTGGTCAATAAAGATACAAAAGTCATCACGCAAGGGATTACAGGCGCAACTGGTCTGTTCCACACGAAAGGCGCATTGGAATACGGCACGCAGATGGTTGGCGGCGTAACTCCAGGCAAAGGCGGCACGAATGTTGACATTACCCTGGAGAACGGCTCTGTCGTTTCCCTGCCGGTATTCAATACAGTAGGACAAGCAGTAGCTGCTACAGGCGCAACAGCATCGGTTATTTATGTACCGCCGGCATTCGCGGCTGACTCCATTCTGGAAGCAGTAGACGCAGGTCTTGAGCTTGTTATCTGTATCACAGAAGGAATTCCAGTACTTGATATGGTTAAAGTGAAACGCTATATGGAAGGCAGCAAAACGACTCTAATCGGTCCTAACTGCCCAGGCGTTATTACACCTGATGAATGTAAAATCGGCATTATGCCAGGATACATTCATACAAAAGGCCATGTAGGTGTAGTATCCCGTTCCGGAACACTCACTTATGAGGCAGTTCACCAGCTCACGACTCGCGGCATTGGCCAATCTTCGGCAGTAGGCATCGGCGGCGACCCGGTTAAAGGCTCTGAGTTCATCGACATTCTGAATCTGTTCAATGAAGATCCAGAAACCTATGCGGTCATTATGATCGGTGAAATCGGCGGAACAGCGGAAGAAGAAGCTGCTGAGTGGATCAAAGCGAACATGAAGAAGCCGGTTGTTGGCTTCATTGGCGGCGCAACAGCGCCTCCAGGCAAACGTATGGGTCATGCGGGCGCAATTATCTCCGGCGGTAAAGGTACAGCAGCTGAGAAAATTGCAACGCTTGAAGCATGTGGGATAAAAGTTGCTCCAACGCCATCAGACATGGGATCGACACTGGTCTCAGTTCTAGAAGAGCAAGGCTTGCTGGAGAAATGTACGACTGTAGCTGTTAAATAGATTGGAACGATAAGGTAAGCAACCTTTCAAAGGCCCTCAGGGTCATTGGGAGGTTGCTTTTTTTTATGAATATGTCAGGTCGACTTGCATTCTTTTGCCATGTAACGCACAATAGGAAGGAATGCAGGCCGAACCCATCTATGGAAGAGGGTAGGTCTTATGAATCTTAATCATATACAATGTAGGCAAATGATTATTGTATTGCACGAGCTGCCAGGTATCGGGTGGCATACGATACAGAAGGCGGTTTCATTCGAGGCTTGGAAGCTGATGGGCAGCATTAGCGAGGCGGACTTGCTAGCAATAGGCTTCCAGCGTGCACAAGCTCAATCCGCCGCAAGGCGATTGAATGAACCCTTTGATCAAGCGGATTCGTCTTACCAGCGTGCTAAGGACCTTGGAGCATCCGTCATTACGCGCTTCGATCCGGAGTATCCGGAATACCTGTCCGAGATTCCACAGCCTCCTTGGGTGCTTTATGCGCTTGGTAGAGTGGAATTGCTGTATCGTCCTTCAATAGCTATAGTAGGAACGAGGAATCCGACTGCATATGGCCGACATACGGCGACACAATTTGCGGAGCAGCTGGCGATGAATGGAATGACTATTGTCAGTGGACTTGCTAGAGGAATAGACAGCAAAGCCCATGAAGCTGCGCTGCGTGGTGCGGGAGGCACGATCGCTGTGCTTGCAAGCCCGGTTGATACCTGTTATCCTCCAGAGAATCGATCCCTTTACCAAGAGATTTCTAGCACAGGCTTGCTGCTGTCAGAGACACCGATTGGTTATTCCCTGCATCCGGGAATGTTCCCGCTTAGGAATCGGATCATCGCAGGGCTTACGTTAGGAACACTCGTTATTGAAGCAGCCAAAGGAAGCGGTTCTCTCATTACAGCAGGGCAAGCACTAGAGATGTCACGTAATTTATATGCAATTCCAGGACCAATATCGTCTCCCAAAAGCGAAGGGCCTAATGATCTGATTGGCCAAGGCGCTAAGCTGGTAAGCCGGGTAGAGCATATTATAGAAGATTATGGGCGGCTTCAAGATAAGCTTATTGCTATTATGTCACAGAGGAATAAGCAACCTTTAGGCGAGAGTGCTGTGGAGATGAGCTTGACTGCCGAAGAGCATAAATTAGTCGAGCTTTTGCGTGATCGCCCGCATACCATTAATGAATTGCATCAACGGACCTCGATTCCGTTTGGACTTTTGAGTGCACTTCTGATAAATTTATGTATAAAACGGAAAATCGAGCAGCAGCCAGGATCACTATATATAACATTGTAAATAGCAAGGTAGAGAGGGGGCGCCTGAAATGGCAGATTCACTAGTAATCGTCGAATCACCGGCCAAAGCCAAGACTATCGGGAAGTATTTGGGCAGCAAATATATTGTCAAAGCCTCGATGGGTCATATTCGCGATTTGCCAAAAAGTCAGATTGGCGTCGAAGTAGAAAATGATTTTCAACCAAAATATATTACCATTCGTGGTAAAGGCTCCATATTGAAAGAGCTTAAGGACGCCAGTAAAAAAGTGAAAAACGTCTATCTCGCAGCCGATCCGGATCGCGAAGGGGAAGCAATTGCTTGGCATCTGGCGCATTATTTGGAGCTGGATGAGACAGACACTTGCCGCGTCGTATTCAATGAAATTACGAAGCAAGCGGTCAAAGATGCATTCAAGACGCCTCGTAAAATCAATATGGATCTAGTCAATGCACAGCAAGCCAGACGGATACTTGATCGTTTAGTTGGCTACAAAATTAGTCCATTATTGTGGAAAAAGGTGAAGAAGGGCTTGTCCGCAGGCCGCGTTCAATCTGTCTGTGTGAAGCTCATTATCGATAGAGATAACGAGATAGACGCTTTTAACCCTGAGGAGTATTGGTCCATCACGGCTCGCTTGACACAAAATGGAGTGCCATTCGAAGCGAAATATCACTCTATTAGCGGAGAGAAGCGGGAGCTTGGGAATGAACAGGAGATGCAGGCTATTCTGGATGCATTGTCCGGTGACAAGTTCACCGTCTCTCAAGTGAAAGAGAAGGAACGTCTTCGCAATCCAGCGCCTCCGTTCATCACGAGCTCCTTGCAGCAAGAGGCAGCCCGTAAGCTGGGCTTTCGCGCATCGAAGACCATGTCTGTCGCGCAGCAGCTCTATGAGGGTGTTGAGCTTGGCAAGGAAGGTACCGTCGGTCTAATCACCTATATGAGAACAGATTCGACTCGTATATCTCCCGTCGCCCAGGAAGAAGTGAAGGCTTACATCGAGGAGAAATACGGTGCGCCATTCAATCCGGAGCAGCCTCGTGTCTATACGAAGAAGAACAGCAATGCACAGGATGCCCATGAAGCGATTCGTCCGACTTCTATCCTTCGTGATCCGGAATCGATGAAGCCCTTCGTCAGCCGTGATCAGCTGCGCCTCTACAAATTAATTTGGGAGCGGTTCATATCCAGTCAAATGTCCTCAGCGGTACTCGATACGATGACCGTTGATTTAGTGTCTGGAGATGCGACCTTCCGTGCTAATGGTTCCAAAATTAAATTTGCCGGCTTCATGAAGGTATATGTCGAGGGCAATGATGACGGAACGGAAGAAGAGCATAAATTCCTCCCGCCGTTTACCATTGGTGATGTCGTTCAATCAGAGACAATTGATCCGAAGCAGCACTTCACACAGCCGCCGCCACGTTATACGGAGGCGAGACTTGTTAAGACGCTGGAGGAGCTTGGCATAGGTAGACCTAGTACGTATGCGCCAACTCTGGAAACCATTCAGAAACGCGGATATGTAGCCATAGAAGAGAAGAAATTTATGCCGACTGAGCTGGGCGATCTAGTCATCCAGCTGATGGAGGAATTTTTCCCGGAAATTCTCAATGCAGAGTTCACCGCCAACATGGAGGGAGATCTCGACCATGTAGAGGATGGCAAGGAGGATTGGGTCAAGGTTCTGGCCAAGTTCTACGAATCCTTCGAGAAACGCCTTGAGGTTGCTGAGGAAGAAATGAAGGAAGTGGAAATCCAAGACGAGGTATCCGATGAGATTTGCGAGAAATGCGGACGTCATCTGGTATACAAAATGGGCCGCTTCGGCAAATTCCTCGCATGCTCCGGATTCCCTGAGTGCCGGAACACGAAGCCAATTGTCAAAGACATCGGTGTTCCGTGTCCGAAATGCGCTGAAGGTAAAATTATTGAGCGTCGCAGTAAAAAGGGAAGAATCTTCTACGGATGTGACACTTATCCGGCATGTGATTACGTATCATGGGACAAACCGACCGCTAAGCCGTGTTCGAAATGCGACAGTATGCTGGTGGAGAAACGTAATCGTAGTGGCGGCAAGCTTCAATGTCCAACTTGTGACTATTCCGAGGAATTACCGGAAGATGAGCAAGAGCACGCTTAAGAAAGCCGTACGTTCTTCAACTTAGTCCTCCCTGCACAGGGAGGACAAATGTGTTTTGTCTGCTGTGGCAGTATATTATTGGAGGTCATAACATTGTCAGAATATCAAAAAGTAACCGTCATCGGCGCAGGTTTGGCCGGGAGCGAAGCCGCTTGGCAGATCGCATCCCAAGGCGTGCCTGTCGTTCTCTATGAAATGCGTCCGGAGACCAAAACACCGGCACATCATACCAATCAATTCGCAGAGCTCGTCTGCAGCAACAGTCTCCGTGCCAATGGACTAACCAATGCTGTCGGTGTACTAAAAGAAGAGATGAGACAGCTTAACTCTCTTATATTAGATTGTGCTGACCGCCATGCGGTTCCCGCTGGGGGCGCGCTGGCAGTTGACCGTGATGGATTCTCCGGAGATGTGACCCGCCTGCTGCGGGAGCATCCGCTCGTTGAAGTGCGCAACGAGGAAGTAACCGAGATTCCAACTGACGGAATTGTCATTATCGCGACAGGACCACTTACAGCACCGTCCTTGTCCGCGCAGGTTCGCGACTTGCTGGGCGAAGAGTACTTTTACTTCTACGATGCAGCAGCACCGATCGTAGAGAAGGATTCCATCGATATGAGCAAGGTGTATCTCGCCTCTCGCTACGACAAAGGGGAAGCAGCGTACCTCAACTGTCCAATGACTGAAGAGGAATTTGAGATATTCCATGAGGCATTAACGACTGCTGAGACTGCTGAGCTCAAAGAGTTCGAGAAGGAAGTATATTTCGAGGGCTGTATGCCAATAGAAGTAATGGCTAGCCGTGGCAAACAGACCGTATTGTTCGGGCCTATGAAGCCGGTAGGGCTTGTTAATCCGCATACAGGCAAGTTGCCGCATGCTGTTATTCAGCTTCGTCAGGACAACGCTGCCGGAACGCTGTTTAACTTGGTTGGCTTCCAGACCCACCTGAAGTGGGGCGAGCAAAAGCGTGTGTTCCAGCTCATACCAGGACTTGAGAATGCCGAGTTCGTACGCTATGGCGTCATGCATCGCAACACCTTCATTAACTCACCTCGTGTCATGCAGCCTACTTATCAGTTGAAAAACAATGATAAGCTCTTTTTCGCTGGTCAAATGACAGGGGTAGAGGGCTATGTGGAATCAGCAGCGTCTGGGCTTATTGCTGGCTTCAATGCGGGAAGGCTTGCACGTGGATTAGAGCCGCTTGTGCTCCCTGTTGATACTACGCTAGGTAGTATGGCTAACTATATTACAACTGCGGATTTCAAACATTTCCAACCGATGAACGCGAACTTTGGTCTTTTCCCACCTCTTGAGAAACGCATTCGCAGTAAGAAGGAAAAGAATGAAATGATCGCGAATCGCGCATTGGCGGGGATCGAACAGTTCAAGCAAGAGCATTTTGATCATCTTGCGGTTGAGAAACAAGAGTAGTAATTCAATTATTATTTTCGTAAATATGCAAGGAGGGCGAAGAGATGGATATGGAATTTCACGCCACCACGATTTGCGCGGTGCGACACGAGGGTAAAGGTGCTATAGCCGGAGACGGTCAAGTTACATTCGGGAACAGCGTCGTTATGAAAAATAAAGCGAAAAAGGTACGCAGACTTTATCGTGGTCAGGTTATTGCCGGTTTTGCTGGATCTGTAGCGGATGCGATTACATTATTCGAGAAATTTGAAGCAAAGCTTGAAGAGCATCATGGCAATCTGCAGCGTGCGGCAGTAGAGCTCGCCAAAGACTGGCGTTCTGATCGCATCCTTCGTAAGCTGGAAGCACTTATGCTTGTTATGGATAACACGGGATTACTGCTCATTTCGGGTAACGGAGAAATTATTGAGCCGGACGACGGTATTCTGGCGATCGGCTCAGGCGGGAATTACGCATTGGCAGCGGCAAGAGCTTTGCAGAAGCACGCACCACAGCTGGATGCGAAGGATATTGCCCGTTCTGCCCTTGAAGTTGCTGCTGATATTTGTGTGTATACGAACCATAACATTATCGTTGAAGAAATAGGTTCATGAGCGAAGGGAGAATAGAAAATGGTGAATGATGCATTAACACCCCGTCAAATCGTAGCAGAGCTGGATAAGTATATTGTTGGTCAAAAGCAAGCTAAGCGATCTGTTGCCATTGCACTTCGTAATCGATACCGCAGAAGCAAGCTGGACGAAACATTGCGTGATGAAATTGTCCCGAAGAACATTCTAATGATCGGTCCTACTGGTGTCGGCAAGACGGAGATTGCTCGTCGCCTCGCTAAGCTTGTGAAAGCACCCTTCGTGAAATTAGAAGCAACTAAATTTACAGAGGTCGGATATGTTGGACGTGACGTAGAATCGATGGTCCGTGACCTGGTGGAAACAGCTATTCGTATGGTGAAAGCAGAGAAAACGGAAGAGGTTCAGGATAAGGCTGAGAAGCTGGCTAATGAACGACTCATGAATCTCCTTGTGCCGTCGAAGGTGAAGGAGAAATCCAATAAGAATCCATTCGAAATGCTGTTTGGGAATAATCAGCAGAATGAGACTGCAGAGACTGAGCAGCCAGAGCAGGATCAGACGATTGTCCAGAAACGCGCTAAAGTAAAAGAGGAGCTGGCAGCAGGTAAGCTCGAGAATGAAGTCATTGAGGTGGAAGTAGAGGATAATACGCCAAGCATGCTCGACATGCTATCTGGACAAGGGCCAGAAGGCATGGGGATGAATATGCAGGAAATGCTGGGACAGCTCCTTCCGAAGAAAACGAAGAAACGCAAGCTGCCTGTAAAAGAAGCTAGAAAAGTGTTGATACAAGAAGAGGCTAACAAGCTCATCAATATGGATGAGGTCATTGCGGAATCAGTGGCACGTGCGGAGCAATCCGGCATTATATTTATTGATGAAATTGATAAAATAGCAAGCCCTTCCCGCGGCAACGGCCCTGATGTATCTAGAGAAGGCGTACAGCGTGATATATTGCCTATCGTAGAGGGCTCGACTGTTATGACCAAATATGGTCCAGTGAAAACGGATTACGTTCTCTTTATAGCAGCTGGAGCGTTTCATATGGCGAAGCCTTCGGACCTGATTCCTGAGCTCCAAGGAAGATTTCCGATTCGGGTAGAGCTGACTTCTCTTAGTCTTGAGGATTTCGTTAGTATTCTGAAGGAGCCGAAGAATGCATTGACGAAGCAATACGCTGCCCTTCTCCAGACTGAAGGAATTACGATCGAGTTCTCTGATGATGCGATTAAGGAGCTTGCTTCTATCGCTGCGGATGTGAATCGCAACACCGAGAATATCGGTGCGCGCAGACTTCATACGATTCTAGAGAAGCTCCTTGAAGATCTGTCCTTCGAGGCACCAGATATTACACTAGATCAAATGACAATCACGCCGGAATATGTTAGAGAAAAAGTCGGAGGCATTGCGCAAAACCGCGATCTAAGTCAATATATATTGTAGTTGTGATGAGTTTTGGGAGGATTAGGCATGACTTTACTTACAAAAACAAGAACACTTAACCGACTGCTCCAAAGAGCGGCTGGAAAAGCGTTGAATTTCAGAGAAATGGCAGAAGTACTATGCAGCACGATCCAGACGAATGTGTTCGTAGTGAGCCGAAAAGGTAAAATTCTCGGATCAGCAGCAGTAGACCCGTATGACCATGATTCGCTAAGGTCGCTATCTGCAGAAGAGCTCCGTTTTCCTACTGAAAGCAACAATCTATTCCTGGATATGCAGGAGCCAATGACGAATGTATCGCCAGATCCTGGCCTATATGAGAAGATCCCTGCACTCGGTCAGCAGGAGATCATGACGGTGGTGCCTATTACAGGCGGCGGCGATCGCTTAGGCACACTTGTACTGACTCGTCAGAGCGGTCCGTTCGATGATGATGATCTTATTCTTGCTGAATATGGATCAACAATTGTTGGTATGGAAATATTGCGTGAGCGAGCTGATGAAATCGAGCAGGAGGTTCGCAGCAGGGCAGTCGTATCGGTTGCGATAGGGTCTTTGTCCTTCAGCGAGCTTGAAGCGGTAGAGCATATATTTGAAGAGCTTGAAGGCAAGGAAGGTTTGCTAGTGGCATCCAAAATTGCGGATCGGGTCGGTATAACACGCTCTGTAATTGTTAATGCCCTTCGTAAATTAGAAAGCGCTGGTGTCATTGAGACTAGATCGTTAGGTATGAAAGGCACATACATCAAAATCCTAAATCACCAGCTTCTTCAAGAATTGGAAAAAAACAAATCCTAAGCTATATCTATGTATGACTTTCGCCCTATCTTCTAACAAAGATAGGGCTTTTTTCTTATTGTAATATATTAGGTAATTGTTGAATATTAACATGTCAGCAAATATCGACAGCAGGTCTCATAATTTTCATAATTAAGTGTCGAAGAAAGAAGGATTGCTCCTTATTCTGTTGAATAAGAAAGTTAGATCTCTAATTGAAAGCGGTGAATGATCAAGTGAAATTGTTAAGCGGCGCTTCATTTCAACGTTTGGAAGGTGCTGTACAGGCTGCGGAAATGCGCCAAAGTGTTGTTTCTAACAACATCGCTAACGCGGACACACCTAACTTCAAACGTTCAGAGCTTGTATTCGAGCAGCTGCTGCAGCAAGAGATGGGAAGCAATAGTTCCAGCGGACTCAAAGGAAAGCGCACGAATGAGAAACATATCCCAATCGGGGGTACAGGTTCAAGTCCTTCTGCACAGTTGATTACGGATGAGACATCGACCGTGAACAACAATGGGAACAATGTCGATATTGATCGAGAAATGTCGCTGCTTGCGAAAAACCAATTAAGCTATAACTTGTATATTCAACAAGTTAGTCATGAAGTCAAAATGATTCGTACAGGAATCGAAGGGAGAGCCTAATAGTGAAAATTTCTAGCGGTTTTGATGCCAGTGCCTCGGCACTCACCGCCCAACGGTTGAGAATGGATACCATATCTTCTAACATAGCTAATGCTGAAACGACTCGAGCTAGCTACGTAAATGGGCAATTTGTACCTTACAAAAGAAAAATGGTCGTACTTGAGCCTACTCAGCAGAGCTTCTCGGACCTACTGAACAATCAAATGCAGGGTAATTCTAGTGCTATGGGCGTAAAAGCTACTAAGATAGTAGAAGATCAGACACCAACCAAGCTTGTATATAATCCGACACACCCAGATGCAGACGCTAATGGATATGTAAATATGCCCAATGTCGACGTTGCAAAAGAAATGGTGGATATGATTTCTGCAACGCGGTCCTACGAAGCGAACGTGACGGCATTGAATGCGTCAAAAGCAATGTTCGTTAAAGCACTGGAAATCGGAAAATAATTAAAAACTTGGAGGAGCATCTATGATTCAACCATTGCAGCTTAATCAGGTATTACCCACGAACAGAATGTTTGAAACAGCCCAATCGCAAAAAACAACGCCAGCTGAGTTTACTTCATCATTCAGCTCTTTTCTGGAAACGGCGCTGAATAGTGTTGCGGAGCAAGAACAAAACGTACATAAAATGAATGATAAGTTTCTAATCGGAGAAGTCGATGTTTCACAAGTACTAATCGCTTCTGAGCAAGCGCAGCTTAGTCTACAGCTTACCTCACAGGTCCGTAACAAAATGGTAGAGGCATACCAAGAAATCATGCGGATGCAAGTGTAATTCTACTTTAGAGCTAGCATAGAATTTGGGTGAGGTGACAACGTGAACGAGAGAATCGCCCAATATCGACAGAGACTTTCGCAGTTCTGGAGTCAAATGGGCAAAAAACAAAAAATAGGGCTGGGGGCATCCATTGGTGTATTATTGTTGTCAATTATTCTTTTGACTTACATATTTACGCGCACAGATTATGAACTTGCTTTTCAGAATCTAGACACAACGGATGCAGCGGCAATAATGACTTACTTAGATGGTAACAGCATTCCTTATGAGCTCAGCGGTAATGGTTCAAGCATTTCCGTACCAACAGCAGTTGCTTCCCGCGTTAAAGTAGATGTTGGTTCTCAGGGGCTGGTACAGAATGGATCTCTTGGATTCGGTGCTTTTAGTGAAGGGTCATCTACATTCGGAACGACGGAGAATGAATTCAATGTCAAGTACCTGAACGCATTGAATGGTGAAGTTCAACAGCTATTGAACGGGATGCAGGGAGTGCAAAGCTCAAAAGTCCTGATCAATCTTCCGGAGGAGTCGGTGTTCTTAACTTCAGAAGAGACAGAACAAGCATCGGCCTCCATTATGATGAACTTCACTGCGGGTTATCGTCCGACCCAAAAAGAAATTGATGGCTATTACAATCTGGTCAAAACAGCGGTTCCTAAGCTTGCAGTCCAGAATATTACAATTTCAAGTCCGCAGGGAGAAATGTTGTCCTCTGAAGCTGGCGGAGCACTTACAGGTGCAACAGACGCAGCGGAGAATCAGTTCCAGATCCAACGTAAGTACGAGACGGAATTGAGAAAGAATATTCAACAGTTCCTAGGGCCGATGGTTGGAGAGAATCTTGTTATCAGCGTTGCGAGCAGCTTTAACTTCGATAAGAAGGTTACACAGGAGCAGCTTGTTAGGCCGCTTGAGAACAACAATAATAACGGAGTTATTATAAGTGAGCAGCGTGAGTCTAGTACTTCTACAACAGGAGGTGCTGCTGCTGGTGGAGTTGCAGGTACTGGAGAAACAGATGTGCCCGGATACACAGCGACTGACAGCACAACAGGCGAATCTGAGGATACCTCTAGCATTATCAACTATGAGCCAAGCCGTATTAACAACTCCATTGAATCTGCACCTTATCTGCTTAAGGATTTGTCCATCAGCATAGGGGTTGCGGATACACAGATGGATGAGGCGACTACGACAGCTATCACAACCTATTTGACAGCTCTAGTTCGAGCACAGCTAGCTGACTCCGGTCAAGATGTTAATGATGACGTTCTCATCGGTAAGAAAGTTTCAGTTATTGCACAGCCATTCGTTACAGCGAGTACGAATGCAGCATCCAGCTTCTTATCGACTCCATGGGCAATTGGTATTGGGGTTGCGGCTCTGGCGTTAATTGCAGGATTGATCGTCATGCTGGTACGCAGACGTAAACAGCAAGTAATTGAAGAAGAGATTCAAATTGATAACACGCCGGTAAAAGTGGAATATCCAACGCTTGATTTCGATAGTGCAAATAATGAAAGCCAAGCTCGGAAAAATCTTGAAACACTGGCCAAACGCAAACCGGACGAATTCGTTAATCTCCTTCGTACCTGGCTCGCGGATGAATAGAGGTGGTTTAAATGGCAAAGTCAATGCAGGGATTAACAGGCCGTCAAAAGGCAGCTATCCTACTCATCACTTTAGGACCAGAGGTTTCTGCTCAAATCTTTAAACATTTGAGAGAAGAGGAAATTGAACAATTGACTCTTGAGATCGCAAATGTGCGCAAAGTTGACAGTGGAGAGAGAGAGTCCATTCTTAGCGACTTTCATCAAATCTGTATGGCGCAAGAGTATATCTCACAAGGCGGCATTAACTATGCCAAAGAAATACTCGAGAAAGCACTGGGTGAGCAAAAGGCAGTCGAAGTTATTAACCGGCTTACAGCAACGCTTCAAGTTAGGCCTTTCGACTTCGCTCGCAAAGCTGAGCCTATGCAAATTCTAAACTTTATACAAAATGAGAATTCGCAGACGATCGCACTCGTGCTATCGTATCTGCAATCGGATCAATCCTCTCATATCCTATCGTCGCTGCCGCAAGAGAAACAAGCCGATGTTGCGCGCAGAATTGCCTTGATGGACAGCACTTCTCCTGAAGTAATTGGTCAGGTTGAGCGGGTACTCGAGCAGAAGCTCTCGGCAACGGTTACACAGGATTATACGAATGCAGGCGGTATTGATTCCATCGTTCAAATTCTGAACGGCGTTGACCGTGGAACAGAACGGACGATTCTCGACGCTCTCGAGATTCAAGATCCAGAGCTGGCAGAAGAAATCAAGAAGCGTATGTTCGTGTTCGAGGATATTGTCAACATCGACAACCGTTCAATCCAGCGTATTATTCGCGATATCGAGAACGCCGATCTACAGCTTGCGCTCAAGGTGGCAAGCGAAGAGGTTCGCGAAGCGATTTTCCGCAATATGTCCAAACGAATGGCAGAATCGTTCAAAGAAGAAATGGAATTCATGGGTCCTGTCCGGCTGCGTGATGTCGAGGAAGCTCAAACCCGTATCGTGGCTACGATCCGCAGGTTAGAAGAGTCCGGTGAAATCATAATTGCTCGTGGCGGAGGAGATGACATCATTGTCTAATTTGATTAAATCTTCCAGTGTTATCGCTCTTGATCAATTAAAGCAATTGTATTGGATGGATAAATATAAAGCTGCTGAAGCTGAGAGTGAGAATGCTGAGGAATCTTCAGAATTACTCCCAGATCAAGAAACAATATCACTTAAAGACCAGATTATTACCGACGCGCAGACATTCGCTGAGGAACGCATACAAGAGGCTGGTCAGCAATGTGAACAAATGCTTGCAGATGCGGAAGCTCAGATTGAAGCATGGTGGCTCGAGAAGCGATTGCAGGATGAAGCAGCTTCTGAAGCATCACGTGAAGCCGGGTACGCTCTTGGATTCTCCGAAGGCGGAATTGCAGCAGCTGCTAAGGCTGAGCAAGATTGGGAGCAGCGATTAGCTGAAGCGAATGCCATATTGAAGACTGCCTATGAAATGCGGGAGCAAATTATTCAAGAGGCCGAACCATTTCTAGTCGAGCTAAGTTGCGCAATTGCAGAGAAAGTAATCGGTGAGCAGATGGAGGCCGCACCAGAGCTATCACTTGAGCTCATTCGCAAGTCTTTGTCAAGAAGACGAGAGCAAGGTGTTATAACTCTCTGCGTCTCGCCAGGACAGCTATCCTTCGTACAAGCAGCTAGAGAAGAGTTGAATCTAGTCATCGATTCCCAAGCTGAGCTGCAGATTCTACCAGATTCAACGGTGAAGGATTACGGCTGTGTTATTCGTTCTTCATTCGGCAGTATCGATGCTCGGATCGACACACAGCTGTCTGAAATTAAGCGTGAGCTCATTCAAATAGCGCTTCAGAACAGCGAAGAGCGAGGTCAGTCAGATGAGCGGTATTAAACTCGACGCAAGCAAATATGTTGAGCATCTGGGACCCATTGACCCCGTACGAGTGAATGGCAAGGTTACACAGGTTATTGGACTTACTGTTGAATCGGAAGGACCGGATGCAAGTATTGGTGATTTATGCTATATCTACTCTGCAAAAGGAGCCAAGCCGATCAAAGCGGAAGTCGTGGGCTTTCGAGATAACAAAGTTATTCTAATGCCGCTGGGCGATCTTCATTCTATTAGTCCTGGTTGTGATGTTGTTGGGACTGGCAAGCCATTAACGGTACAAGTAGGATCAGAGCTGTTAGGGAAAGTTCTTGATGGTCTCGGGCAGCCGCTTGACGGATCGTTTCTTCCGAGCCGAATGCAGCATTATTCTACGCATAATGAGCCGAGCAATCCGCTTAACCGTCCAAGGGTCGTTGAACCACTAGGGATTGGAGTTCGTGCAATAGATGGTCTGATTACAGTCGGCCAAGGTCAGCGTGTTGGTATATTTGCTGGTTCAGGTGTCGGCAAGAGTACATTGCTGGGCATGATCGCACGTAACACTTCTGCTGATGTGAATGTCATTGCCTTAATCGGCGAGCGCGGACGTGAGGTTCTGGAGTTCATCGAGAAGGATCTAGGTCCAGAAGGTCTTGCACGTTCGGTAGTTATTGTCGCTACTTCCGATCAACCTGCGCTTATTCGGATTAAAGGTGCGTTAATCGCCACTTCAATTGCTGAATATTTCAGGGACCGTGGATTAAATGTCATGCTTATGATGGACTCTGTAACACGTTATGCAATGGCTCAACGTGAAGTAGGACTAGCCATTGGCGAGCCTCCTGCAACACGAGGCTATACACCTTCCGTGTTTGCTAATCTACCGAAGCTGCTTGAACGAGCAGGTACCGGCCCAACAGGCTCAATTACAGCGTTCTACACGGTACTCGTAGATGGCGATGATATGAATGAACCGATCGCTGATGCTGTTCGTGGAATATTAGACGGACATATCGTATTAAGCCGACATTTGGCGCACAAAGGACATTTTCCAGCTATTGATGTTCTGGCTTCTATAAGCCGGGTTATGAAGGAAATTGTGTCTGAGGATCAACAGGATGCTGCCAATCAATTGAAGCGCCTACTGTCTATATATAAAGATTCGGAAGACCTTATCAATATTGGGGCGTACCAACGAGGTTCTAATGAAGAAATTGATTTGGCGATGGAATATATCGATCTTATTAATCAGTTTACGAGACAGAAGACGAATGAGAAGGTTAGCTTGCTAGAAGCACAAGAGCAATTAATGAATGATTTTCACAGGAGATGAACCGATAGATGGTAGCCTTTCGTTACTCATACCAAAAAATTGTCGATCTGAAGACGAGTGAAAAGACCCAAGCAGAGTGGCTGCTCTCATCGGCGATAGGTGCTCTACAGACTGAAGAGCTTAATCTGGAGCAGCTGCGCGAAAGGAGATCACAGTGGGAGGTTAAGCTGCAAGAGGCTTACCAAACCACGGTTGCACTATCGGAAATACAGCAAGTTCAAAGCTATCTGAACTATCTGGATGATTGTATTGGGAATAAACTCGTAGATGTCAAGAAGGCACAGGTGGTTGTCGATCATAACCGGACCAGACTGGCAGATAAGATGAAAGACGAGAAGGTATGGATGAAAGCGAAGGATCATGCAGGAGAACGGTTCCGGTATGCGATGCAGCTAAAAGAGCAGAACGAGCTGGATGAGATGGCTACAGTCCGTTTCAAGCAAACAGCGACGTAACTGTGCGGCAGCGCTAGGCTAGAAGGAGTGAATGAATTGGCGGATACAGATATGGAGAAGCAGGGCTACAGCGGCTTAGAAAGACTAATGTTTGTGATGACACCGATCTTGTTTACAATCGTGTTGCTGGGAGCTTTATACATATTGCTGGATACTGATATGCGCAACAAAGCGCTTGAGATCGGGAATAAGATACCGGTGCTAAATAATATTTTGCCGGATGCTAAGCCTGTGACTGGCGAATCTAACGATGAAGCTATCAAATCAGCCAACATGACTCGTAAAATTGAGGATCTACAAACTCAGCTGTCCGATAAGGAAAGAGAATTGGCAGAAACGGTTCAATTGAAAACAGCGCAGGAGCAAGAGATTGAAGGGCTGGAGGCTGAAATTGAGCAGTTGAATGTCTCTACCAGCGAAAAAGCGTTGGAAGATGAGGCATATCAGGCCAAAATACAAGATCTGGCTAGCATGTATGGGAAAATTACGCCAAGTAAGGCAGCACCAATTCTAGAGAGTATGTCGCTTGAAGAAATGGTTCTAGTATTGGACGCAATGCGTACAGATGATCGGGTTCGAGTGCTTGAGAAGATGAACCCACAGACGGCGGCTGATGCTACGATGATGCTGAAAGATACGGTATCGGTTAAAGACAGACAGATTGCCGCACTGCAAGCACAATTGAAAAAAGCACAGCCTGCTCAAGTGCAACAGCCTTCCTCTTCGCTGGATACAGATCAGCTTAGCGCGACTTTCGCGGCGATGGATGCTAAGAGTGCTGGGGAGCTTCTTATTACGATGGCAGATATCAGCCCAAGTAAAGTGCTTCGAATATTGAATGCAGTTAATGATCAGACAAGATCAAGCATCGTTGCAGAGATGTCTGCTATTAACGACAAGATTACTGCACAGCTGGTGTCGAAGCTGATGACCGGAAGTTAAGAGGTAGACGCATCTTTATAGAGCATCCTGTAGCTTCAATTAGGGAGGAGGTGAAAATATGGATATGTCAATTCCGGTAGCATCAGCAAGTCCCAAAGCTTCCATTCCGACGGGCAATGTACAACCCGCTGCGGGTGGTGGAACAGGCTTCCAACAAACACTTGTCTATCAAATACAAGGGCAAGGTGCCGCTGTTACTTCTACAACTAATCAGAGCAGTGCGTCTGCAGCTACGCTAAGTCAAGTCATTCCTACTGATGCGGCAGCTATCTTGGATACGGAAGCAGCAGCTGATCTAATCAGTATCATCGATGAGTTAATCGGCCAGCTTCAAGAAATGAATGAAAATTCAGATGGCAGTGAAGATGAATCAAAGCTATCTGAGCTAGAGGCAATGTTGGATCAGATTAACGCGTTACTAGCCCTTCTGGGTGCACCAGCTGTTCCTTCGCAGTCCGTCGTTAACAACATGATGAATGTGCAAGGAGAGGCAACTGCTGAACTCGCTGAACAAGCTGAACAACCATTGACTGTGGTAAACAATAGCTTGCAGGATTCCTTGTTCCAATTAATGACGCTGGTACAGGAAGGCTCTCTGAAGCGTGTACAACAGCAAGACCCTACTCGTCTTATCAATCAGCAATTGATTGCACTGCAGCAGGTGCTTCAACAGCAGCAGGAAGAGACTAACGTTACAAAAGCTAGTGAGCAGACCAAGCAGTCGGTTGAATTTATTCCTGCTCCGAACGGAGGACAGCAGACAGCTTCAGTTGCGGCTCTATTGCAGCGACTGACTCAAGCATCCGTGCATCCTTCATTGCTGGTAGCAGCGGTTGAAGATTCAGAGGCTGAGATTTCGGGAGACAATGCTTCGGCTGATGGAGTTGAGGTTGCGCATCCGCAGCAAGCAGGAACTGTCTTTAATGAATTGATTCGCACAGCTTCTCAGAATGCAACATCCAAGGCTGTCCTTCAGCCCTACGTTCTTGCAGATCAATTCGCAGAATCAATGACTGGGCTATTTGTTCAGAAGTTTGAGCTAGGCTCACTAAATGGTGTGTCTGAGGCTAAGATTCAATTGTTCCCTGAGCAGCTTGGACAAGTCGATGTTCGCATTATGATGCAGAATGGACAATTGACAGCGGTATTCAATACCGAGACGCCAGGCGCCAAAGAAATGCTGGATAGTCAGATGGCACAGCTTCGCGCAGCGCTGCAGGCTCAAGGATTATCTGTCGATAAGCTAGAGGTTACTTATGGACAGACTGCTGCACAGCTTTCGGGCGGACAGCCAGGTGCTGGACAACAGACATTCTCTAATCAGAATAAATCCAAGGGTGAGCGACTGAACGATGACGGAAGCTTCCAATCCGACGTTGTGGAACAGATTGCAGCTCAAGAGCTTGGTTATGGCCGAGCAGTTAATGTCACTGCTTAGCTCATGTATAGTCATACGGTACTGAAGTAGAACGGAGGTGAGTGAAATGGCAACAGTCACATCTAAAGTTACTTGGCCCAACTACAGCGCGACGAACGTACAATCTGCAGTTACCAAAACGGATAATACTTCGCTTAGTAAAGATGCATTCCTACAACTACTAGTTACACAACTGAAGAATCAGGATCCCTTGCAGCCTCAGGACAATGCAGAATTCATTAGTCAGATGGCTCAGTTCACATCTGTTGAGCAGTTGATGAATATGTCGGAGCAGTTGTCCGTGTTGAACCAGAATCTGGGTACTGCATCGGGTATGATTGGTAAAACTGTGGCTTGGTATGAGCTGGATGATCAAGGAAATACGAATCTGATCTCAGACGTTGTAGATTCGATCGTGTCCAGCGAGGGTGCGTTATATGCCAAGTTCAGCGACAATACACTAGTAGCACTGAAAGATATTGTTACCATTTCGGATACTAATGGCGCTGAAGAGGATTCCGATACAGCTGAAGAAGGTACAACGGAGGAGACGGTAGCAGAAGGGACTGATACTCCTTGAACGAAGGCGTGAAAATCAGTCATTTATTTCCTATTACTACCGCACCTATTGGTGCTTCTAAGACGGTATCGCCGAAATCACAGCCATCATCAGAATTCCGAGATATGTTGGATGCCAAAGTTCTGAAGTTCAGCCAGCATGCAGAGGTTCGTATGAAGCAGCGTGGAATACAGCTCCAACCGGAATCTATTACTAAGATTATTAATGCGGTTGATGAAGCAGAATCGAAAGGCGCTGTGGATTCGTTAATCGTACTTAAGGATATCGCAATGATTGTCAATGTGCCTAGTCGGACAGTTGTTACGGCCATGGATGGTAAGCAAATGCAGAGCAATGTTTTCACACAGATAGACAGTGCAGTAATTATTAGCTAGAGCTGGACCGTTAAGGAGGCTCTCAAGCTGCCGACCGACTGAAGCAGCTAATCGATCATAATCTAGGAGGAGTTAAGTAACATGATAAGATCCATGTACTCAGGGGTATCAGGTATGCGCGGGTTTCAGACGAAGCTGGACGTTATCGGCAATAACATTGCGAACGTCAATACCGTTGGTTTCAAGGGCGGACGAGTTATGTTCAGCGATATATTGAGCCAGACAACCGCTGGTGTAACAGCTTCTGTAGATGGTGAGCAAGCTGGTGTGAATGCGAAGCAAATCGGTCTTGGCGTATCTATTGCTTCAATAGATACGATTCATACAGCAGGCAGTGCCATGACGACGAATACAGCAACTGACCTTCGTATTGATGGAGATGGATTCTTCGCTGTATCACCAACAGCAGATGGTGCGCCAACCTATTTGACACGTGCAGGTAATTTCACTCTTGATGCAAACAGACAGCTGGTAACCTCTGAAGGATTGTTCGTTCTTGATAATGGCGGCGCACCAATCGTGTTAGATGAAGCGGTGACCTCGTTCTCTATCGGTCAAGACGGATCAATATTAGGAGTAACGGCTGATGGTACGGAGGCAGTCGCTCAACTAGGTGTAGTTAAGGTTGTCAATCCTAGTGGTCTTGAAAAAATGGGTGGGAATTTATATGCAGTTACGGCAAATGCTAACCCGGACGGTGAGTTTGAGATCGTTACTGCTAATGATGCTGATCTTGGTACTGGAGCAATCATCTCCGGTCAACTCGAAATGTCCAACGTCGATCTGACTGCTGAATTTACAGAGATGATCGTTGCACAGCGCGGATTCCAAGCGAATTCTCGTATCATTACGACTTCCGATGAGATTCTGCAAGAAGTCGTTAACTTGAAACGATAATAAGTAATTCATAACCGGTGGGAGGGTAATCCCTCCCCTGATGTGTGAGGGGGTAGCTTATGATTACCGTAACTCGATTGAATGGTAGCAAAGTCATGATTAATGCTCTACTAATCGAATTGATAGAAGAGACGCCTGATACCATCATTACATTAACTACAGGCAAAAAAATCATCGTGACAGAAGATGCCTCAGTGCTATTGCTAAGCATACAAAGCTATCTTCGGACAATCGGGGTTTACGCGGCGACCCAGAAGATTGAACAGACGGAGGGTCCTTAAGATGAAAAAGATGTTGCCATGGTTGGTTACAACCTTGCTTGCAATTACCTTAATTGCAATTGTGTCTATCATTTTGTTCAAATCATTCTTGAGCGATACAGGGAATGAGGCCGCTAATAAGCCAGTTGAAGTTAAGCAGCTAACCGCTGATGAACGTGTTGAAGTGACATCTGTGCTTGATGGATTTAAACGTAATTTGAAGGATCCAGACAAAGTAGTTGTTGTGAGCTTCGCTTTTCAACTAGATAGCAAGAAGACCAAAGAAGAATTCGACAAGCTGCTGGAGATTGAAGTTAAGCCAGTAATTAACCGTGTTGTAGCAGATATGACATCGGAGGAGTTGAATGGCTCCAAGGGTGAGGATTTGCTGGAATCCAATCTACTCAATTTGATTAACCCCATTCTGCCGGAAGGCAAGAAGCTGATCAAGGTAGAGATTACAAATATCGTTATCGCGAGGATATAGTCATAAAACCGACATTCCTTGAAGGGGGTGAGAGAATTGGTTGATGTTTTATCGCAGAATGAGATAGACGCGCTGTTAGCCGCCTTGTCATCTGGTGAGATGGATGCAGATGATTTGAAAAAAGAAGAAGTAACAAAAAAAGTAAGAATATATGATTTCAAGCGCGCTGTACGTTTTTCGAAGGATCATATTAGAAGCTTGACTCGCATTCACGAAAACTTCGCGCGATATTTGACAACCTATTTCTCAGCACAGCTTCGCACATTTGTTCAGATCAATGTCGTCCAGGTAGAACAGCTCCCCTATGATGAGTTTATTCGTTCGATTCCTAAGATGACGATTCTAAATGTATTCGAAGCAGAGCCGCTTGAAGGGCGCATGGTACTGGAGGTACATCCGAACGTTGCCTATGCGATGCTGGATAGATTGCTTGGCGGTCCAGGAACAGCACCTTCAAAAATCAATAATTTGACAGAAATTGAAACGATCGTAATGGAGCGTATTTTCAGCAGAACCTTCGAAAGTCTGCAAGAAGCCTGGAAAACAATTATTGATATTTCGCCGCGGATGGAGACGCTTGAGACGAATCCGCAATTTATGCAAATCGTATCGCCGAATGAAACCATCGCTCTTATATCACTGAGCACCAAAATCGGGGATACGACGGGTATGATTAATCTATGTATTCCTCATGTTGTCATTGAGCCTATCATGCCAAGGCTATCCGCCCATCACTGGTTCGTATCCCAGAAGAAGGAACGGATACCAGCAGAGGTTGAGATGCTTGAACAGCGGGTTAACAAAGCGAAGCTGTCCATTGTTGCTGAGCTTGGAGAATCGAATATTACGATTAATGAATTTCTCGGGCTGTCGGTTGGTGATGTCATTTCGTTGAACAAGCCAATCGGTGAAGGATTACGGATCAAGGTAGGAGAGAAATTGAAATTCATCGGCAGTCCAGGCTCAATCAAAGATCGTATAGCTATACAAGTCGATGAAGTTGTCAATGAAGGAGCGGAAGAATATGACGAGTAAAGACTATTTATCGCAAGAGGAGATCGATGCGTTATTAAGTCAGTCCTCAAGCGATGTGACTGTGGAAGAGCCGTCAACAACTGAGATTCAGCTATCGGACTTCTTATCCTCAATTGAACAAGATGCGCTGGGCGAGATTGGTAACATTACGTTCGGTAGTGCTGCAACAGCGCTGTCTACTCTGCTAGGTAAGAAAGTTGATATTACGACTCCGGAAGTTACATTCATTAAACGTGAGGATCTTGCGAATGAATTTCCTAAACCTCATGTAGCAGTAAGCGTTCAGTATGTAGACGGCTTTGAAGGCATCAATTCGCTAGTTATCCGTACGAAGGATGCACAAATCATTGCAGACCTTATGCTGGGCGGAGAAGGCGAAGTGACGCTTCAGGAGCTGAATGAAATTCATATCAGTGCCGTGCAGGAAGCTATGAACCAAATGATGGGCTCATCTGCGACGTCAATGTCGACCATTTTCAACAGATTCGTGAATATTTCTCCTCCAGGTATCGACATTCTTGATGTAGATAGCGGAGAGGGTATGGGTCAGCTGCCGCCTGTCGATGTGTTTATCAAAATTTCATTCCGTTTGATGATCGGCGATCTGATTGATTCTACGATTATGCAGTTGCTGCCAGTAGCATTCGCTAAACAAATGGTAGCCACTCTAATGGGCGAATCATTCGAAGAAGAGGCAAGCGCACCGGCTGCAGTCAACGCTCCGAGCGCTCCAGTCGTGCAAGAGCAAGCAGCGCCTGCTATGCAGCAGCCGGTAAACCAAGAGGCCGCACAAGCGCATTCAGCAGCACCGGGGCAGTACCAGCAGCATCAGCAGTATCAACAACAACCACCAGCAGGATATTACGAAGCACCTATGCAACCACCTGGTCCGAATACATATGGTCATGCTGCTAACCGCAATATTAATGTGCAGCCGGTACAATTTGCTAATTTCAGTAATGCGCCTTTTATCCAACCAGAGGAAACAAACCTCAATTTACTGCTCGACATACCACTTAAGGTTACCGTAGAATTAGGAAGGACCCAGAAGCAAATTAAGGACATATTGGAATTGTCACAAGGTTCGATTATTGAACTGGACAAGCTGGCAGGCGAACCGGTGGACATTCTAGTGAACAACAAGCTGATTGCCAAAGGCGAGGTTGTCGTCATTGATGAGAACTTCGGAGTACGTGTCACTGATATCGTAAGCCAATGGGACCGAATTCAAAAATTACAATAGCATCCTAGGAGGAAAAAAAAGATGGCAAACCGCATTCTAATCGTAGACGACGCAGCTTTCATGCGCATGATGATCCGCGACATTTTATCCAAGAACGGCTACGAAGTCGTTGGTGAAGCGCAAGATGGTGCGCAAGCGGTGGAGAAGTACAAGGAACTGAAACCTGATCTTATTACAATGGATATTACGATGCCTGAGATGGATGGAATATCTGCATTGAAAGAAATTAAGAAGCTTGATGCTAATGCAAAAGTAATTATGTGCTCAGCTATGGGTCAGCAAGCGATGGTCATTGATGCGATTCAAGCCGGAGCAAAAGACTTCATCGTTAAGCCTTTCCAAGCTGACCGTGTTATCGAAGCAATTAAGAAAACGCTCGGATAACGGTTTCTGTGATGCTTAAACGACATTCGCGATTCGCGATTCTATCTATTATTGGACTTAGCTTATGTCCAGCCTTGGCCGCAGCGAATGATCTGGGCTCGGACAGCGGACAGCCAACCATATCCGGATCGGATAATTTGGCTGGCAGTCTAGTATGGGTGGTCGTGTCTCTTGCTATAGTTATCGGGTTAATTGTCTTAGTCATTAAATTTTTGTCCCAGCGTAGCCGTTCCTGGGGAACGAATCGTTCGCTTCGCTCGCTCGGAGGCATTGCACTGGGACAAAGCAAATCTTTGCAGGTTGTAGAGCTTGCAGGACGCGTATATATCGTAGGAGTGGGCGAGAACGTTACGCTCCTCGATAAAATCGAGAATGCTGAAGAAGCGCAGGAGATTATAGCTGCGATTGAAAGGCAGACAAGCGGTGGGTTTTCTCCAAGCACACTGACGGATCTTATCAAGAAGTTCCAGCAGCGGGGTAAGGAGACTGAGCCGACCAACGAGCAGTGGAATGGATCTTCCTCTTTCCAAAGCATGTTGAACAACAATTTGAATCGGCAAGCGGATCGGAAGCAACAGATCGAATCGCTGCTAAAAGACTCAAAACCTAATGAACGGTTGATGGATGACAATGAAAAATAAATGGTGGATAGCAATTATCGCTGTTCAGCTAACAGCGATGCTCTTTCAGTCACAGGCATTCGCTGAGCCGTTGCCCAATGTAGAAATTAGCATAGGAGATGGCAGTGAGGAACCGGCAACGAGTGCCTTGTCGCTCCTGCTATTAATAACGGTAATAAGCATAGCACCAGCTATTCTAGTGTTAATGACAAGCTTCACTCGCATCGTCATTGTGCTCGGATTTGTTCGGACTTCACTTGGAACGGCACAAATGCCTCCCAATCAGGTGCTAATTGGACTTGCACTGTTTCTAACCTTTTTCGTCATGGCACCAACCTTCTCACAGGTGAATGAAGTAGCCCTTCAGCCTTATTTGAAAGGTGAGATTACGCAGACGGAAGCATTCGAGCAAGCAGCGATTCCAATGAAGAAGTTCATGTCGAGTCATACGAGAGAAAAAGATCTAATGTTGTTCATGAATTATACCAAGACGGAAAAGCCTGCATCATTCGAGGACATTCCGCTGACTGTACTGGTACCTGCCTATGCGATTAGTGAATTGAAGACAGCGTTTCAGATGGGCTTTATGATATTCATTCCGTTTCTCGTTATTGATATGATCGTAGCCAGCACATTGATGGCTATGGGGATGATGATGCTTCCTCCTGTTATGATATCACTGCCGTTCAAGCTGCTATTGTTCGTTCTCGTAGATGGCTGGTATCTAATCGTCAAATCATTATTATTGAGCTTCAACACGTGAGTCAGATAGGGAGGAACGTTCAGTGAGTGCTGATTTCATAATCGGATTGGCTGGAGAAGCCTTATTTACGGTATTGAAAGCCAGCGCGCCGATGCTCGTTATCGCTCTAGTTGTAGGATTAATCGTCAGTATTTTTCAAGCGACTACACAAATTCAAGAGCAGACGTTAGCTTTTGTGCCCAAAATCGTAGCGGTTTTCGTATCCATCATTGTATTTGGACCATGGATTCTTAATACAATTATCGATTTCACTTACAATCTGCTGAATAATTTGTATAAATACATCGGATAGGGCTGTGAGTTGAAGTCATGGATCAGATCGTTGAAAGTTTCCCTATTTTTTTGTTGATCTTTTGTCGAATAACATCATTTTTCGTCGTAGCGCCGCTATTTTCCATGAAAGGCGTGCCAAGTACCTTTAAGATTGGCTTGGGTTTTTTTATATCTTTCATTGTTTTTCTTACGTACGGTATTAATGAAACAGTTGCGCTCAACGCCGATTACATTCTGTTAATTTTCCGGGAAGTATTAATGGGTCTTCTCATCGGTTTTATCGTGTATCTCGGATTCACTGTCGTTCAGACGGCGGGGGCATTAATGGACTTGCAGATTGGTTTCGCCATGGCGAATATCATCGATCCATTAACAGGAGCATCATCGCCATTGCTAGGTAACTTCAAATACATGCTGATGATCATGATCTTTCTGTCGATGAACGGTCATCACTATTTGTTGTCAGGACTCATGGACAGCTACAATTGGATGCCTCTATCGAATGAATTGTTCAGCCGTTTGTATGATGGAAGCGTTACGGACTTTCTAACGCGAATCGTCGCCCATACATTCGTTCTGGCTCTGCAAGTTGCAGCGCCGCTCACCATCGCCATGTTTCTAACGGATGTCGGCTTGGGCTTTCTGGCAAAAACAGCTCCCCAGTATAACGTGTTCGTCATCGGGATACCGCTTAAGCTTATTATCGGAATGTTCGTGCTTCTCTTGTTAATGCCTAGCCTCTCCGCTTTGTTTGAACGGCTGTTTGCAGTCATGTTCGACAACTTAGAGCAGTTGTTCGGCATTGTCCAGCAAGCGGATAGTCAATAAGGAGGCTGCATCTATGCGAACGTACCGCTTAGAGCTGGATTTGCAGCTGTTCAGTCAAGAAAAAACAGAAAAAGCAACTCCCAAAAAACAAGGTGAATCGAGACAGAAAGGCCAAGTGTCCAAGTCAGCAGATTTGCCAAGTGCATTTATCCTTTTATTCACCTTTGCAGGATTTGCCATGCTGGGCGGCTATTATAAGCAAAAAATAATGGACATATTCGGTCAATTATTCGAGAGCTGGCTTAACATGGAGGTTACGGCGGACAATTTTAAAGTGCTTTTTTATGAAATCACGATACATATGTTGCTTTTATTGGCTCCGATATTTGCAGTGTCCGTCATTGTAGCGATATTAGGGAATGTTATGCAATTTGGGTTTTTACTTACTGGCGAACCGCTGAAGATGAAATTCAGTAAATTGAATCCTATAAATGGCTTCAAGCAAATTTTCTCAATGCGTTCGTTAGTTGAGTTTTTCAAAAGTATATTCAAGCTTATGGTAATAGCAATACTAGTCTATCGCGCTATTGTGGGTGAATGGGATCGCATAATGGTGCTCTCGAGCTTATCGCTTGAGCAAATATTCAGCTTCGCAGCTAGTATAACCGTCAAGCTAGGCATTGAGATTGGAGCTGTTCTCGTTGTCCTTGCTTTTGCCGATTACATGTACCAGCGGTATGAGCATGCCAAGAGCCTTCGAATGTCGAAGCAAGATATTAAAGATGAACATAAGAAATCAGATGGCGATCCATTAACCAAAGGGCGGATTCGTCAGAAGCAGCGCAGTATGGCCATGCAGCGTATGATGCAGGAAATACCGAAGGCTGATGTCATTATTACGAACCCGACTCACTTTGCGATCGCGCTCCAATATGATGCCTCTAAGATGGAAGCTCCGCTGATTATAGGCAAAGGTATGGATCATGTGGCGCTGCGCATAAGAGAAGTCGCCAAAGAACACGGCATTATAATGATGGAAAATAAGCCGTTGGCTAGAGCTTTGTATGAACGGGCTGAGATTGGAGATTCGATTCCAGCTGACCTGTTCCAAGCAGTGGCTGAGGTTCTGGCCTATGTGTATAAAATAAAAGGTAAAGTCAAATCATCATAATTCAATGGGAGGAGGAAGCATCATGAAACTTAAAGATCTTGTTGTTCTTATCGGGATCATCGGCATCGTACTCATGATGGTAATCCCAATCCCTACCTTATTGTTGGACATTCTGCTCATTCTCAACATTTCTATCGCTTTGATGATTATGCTGATTGCCATGAACACGAAGGAAGCGCTCGACTTCTCGATTTTCCCTGCGGTTCTGCTCATAACGACACTATTCCGACTTGCATTGAATGTATCGACTACACGGAACATTCTCGCTCATGCACATGCTGGACAAGTGGTTGAAACGTTCGGTAGATGGGTAGGCGGTGGTCAAATGGCCATTGGATTTATCGTCTTCCTGATTCTAATCGTTGTTCAATTCATCGTTATCACGAAGGGCTCTGAGCGGGTTGCTGAGGTTGGTGCGAGGTTCACACTCGACGCTATGCCTGGTAAACAGATGAGTATCGACGCGGACTTGAATGCAGGCTTGATCAATGAACAGCAAGCGCGTGAACGACGCTCGAAAATTGAGCGTGAGGCGGATTTCTACGGCTCGATGGATGGTGCGAGTAAATTTGTAAAAGGCGACGCTATCGCCTCTATTATTATATTGTTAATCAACTTGATTGGCGGATTCATTATTGGGATGGCCATTCATGGCTTACCCTTTATGGAATCACTTGAAACCTACTCGATTCTTACCATCGGGGACGGTCTAGTCAGCCAAATTCCTGCCTTGCTTATCTCTACGGCTGCAGGACTTATTGTTACGAGAGCGGCATCAGATGGTAATCTGGCAGATGATGTAACCTCACAATTTTTCAAATATCCTAAGTTGTTATACATAGTTGCAGGAACGATCGCTTTGCTCGGAGTGTTTACACCTATTGGTTTAATAAGAACTTTACCATTCTCCTTATTGCTCGCTTACGGTGGTTGGCGGATGCAGAAATCGCTGGAGAAGAAGCACGAGCAAGAAGTGATGTTGGTGGAGGAGCAGCAGATCGAGGAGGTGCGAAGTCCAGAGAGCGTTATTGGGCTCCTGCAGGTAGACCCTATCGAATTCGAATTCGGTTATGGCTTGATTCCGCTGGCGGATACGTCGCAGGGAGGGGACTTATTAGACCGGATTATTATGATTAGGCGGCAATGTGCGCTTGAGCTAGGACTAATCGTTCCTGTTATTCGTATACGAGACAATATTCAACTCAAACCGAATGAATATGTGATCAAAATTAAAGGGAATACCGTGGCAAGAGGCGAGCTGCTGCTTAATCATTATTTAGCAATGAGCCCTGGCTTCGAGGATGACTCCGTTATCGGTATAGAAACGATGGAGCCAGCCTTCGGATTGCCTGCTATCTGGATTGATGAGCAGATGAAGGAGAGGGCAGAGCTTTCTGGCTATACCGTTGTAGATCCTCCTTCAGTAGTAGCGACTCATTTAACAGAAATTATTAAACGTCATGCACATGAATTGATTGGACGTCAGGAAACGAAGGCACTTGTTGAGAATGTGAAAGAATCCTATCCAGCACTTATTGATGAGCTAATTCCTTCTATATTAACGATCGGTGATTTGCAGAAGGTGCTTGCTAAGCTGCTTCGTGAGAAGGTATCCATTCGAGATCTAGTCACGATATTCGAGTCGTTGGCTGATCAAGGCCATTATACGAAGGACCCGGATATTTTGACAGAATATGTGCGTCAAGCCTTGTCAAGGCAAATAACGCAGCAATTCTCTTCTTCGGGAGATTCGCTTAAGGTTATTACAGTTGGTCCTTCACTTGAGAAGAAGATTGCCGAATCTGTGCAGCAATCAGATCAAGGCAGCTACATCGCTCTTGACCCTGTTGCTACCCAGCAAATTTATCAGAAGCTCAATGAGCAGGTTACTCGCCAGATTCAATCCGGGCAACAGCCAATAGTTCTCACTTCTCCGACTATTCGCATGTACCTGAGACAAATTGTTGAACGTACGATGCAGGATGTGCCGGTGCTGTCATACAGTGAGCTTGAGCCTAACATTGAAGTTCAAAGTGTAGGAGTGGTGAACTTATGAGAGTGAAGCGATATGTCGTTAATGCACTTCCAGAGGCTCTGCCCATGATTAGAAGTGAGCTAGGCAAGGATGCCGTCATTCTAAATACGAAAGAAATTAAAATCGGCGGATTTATGGGTATGTTTAAGAAGAAAAGAATGGAGGTTATCGCTGCAATAGAGTCAGGCCAAGCGCCGGCACAGCCGGCTAAGCCAGAAGTAGACATCCAAGCAGTGATGACGGCGATTAATGAATCGGTGCAGCGCTCCTCAACAGCAGTAAAGGAACCACCGCCTGTCGTTGAGAAGCAACCGATTCAACAAATTAACGATGATTTGCTAGATGAGATTAGAGTTATTAAGCAATCTATTCAGCAGCTTTCATCATATAGGGCTGATAAGGAGCTTTCACCTGCTGTGAGGGCATTGCAGGACAGATTGGCCCAGCAGGAAGTGGATTCAGAGCTGATACAGCAGCTTCTTGCCGCAATCGAGGAACGTCAGGCTCAGCAGGCTGAACCTTTCAGTAAACGCGATATGTGGTCCATTGCTCATGATCTGCTTCTTGATTGGCTGGAGCCATATTCGAATGAAACCATTAGCGAGCATGCTCGAATTGTACATTTTGTTGGACCAACAGGGGTAGGTAAAACAACGACCATCGCGAAGCTAGCTGCCGAGCAGACGATCAAGTACTCCAAGCAGGTTGGTTTTATTACATCGGATACGTATCGGATAGCTGCGGTGGATCAATTAAGAACATACGCCAATATCTTGAACATTCCGATGGAGGTTGTATTCTCTCCAATGGATTTGCCGAAGGCTCTCAAGCAGTTGGAGGACCGAGAGCTGATCTACATGGATACAGCTGGCCGGAATTTCCGCAATGAGCTTAACGTATCGGAAGTAAACAGCTTGCTTCAATCGAATGATACAAGCGAGACAGTGCTTGTCCTCAGCTTGACAGGTAAAACCATAGATATGATGGCTGTAGCCAACCATTTTGTGAAATATGGTGTCGCAAAGGTATTGTTCACCAAAATGGATGAAACGGCAGTGTATGGCGCCATATTGAATCTTGCAATGATCTATAAGCTTAAGCCAACCTTCGTCGCTAGAGGCCAGACTGTACCAGATGATATCGAAAGGTTCCGTGTCGAAGAATATGTGATCTACTTATTAGGAGCAGCAGGCGATGAATGATCAAGCTGAAGCGCTGCGCAACCTGGTGAAGCAGAAGCAAGGAGTAGAGCAGTCACGCACAACACGGATCGTAACGGTAACTAGCGGTAAGGGCGGAGTAGGTAAATCGAATTTCAGTCTGAACTTCGCGATAGCACTTCAAAGACTAGGTAAAAAGGTATTGGTGTTCGACGTAGATATTGGAATGGCAAATATTGATGTTCTATTAGGTATAAGATCCTCCTATCATCTCTATCATTTGTTCAATCAGGACAAGACAATATGGGATATCGTACAGGAAGGGCCGGCCGGTCTTCATTTTATCGCTGGAGGCTCGGGGTTCAAGGATTTGCTTGAATTGTCTGAGGAGCAGCTTGAATGGTTCTCTGAGCAGGTAGGCAAGCTTCACGGTATGTATGATGTCATATTGTTCGATACCGGAGCAGGCCTGTCCAAGGAAACCGTGAAATTCATAAGCGCAGCAGAGGAAACCATCGTAGTTACGACGCCTGAGCCTACCTCCATTACAGATGCATATGCACTGATCAAAATGGTGAAGTCAATGGACGTCGATGCACGGTTCAAGCTGATCGTGAATCGAGCTACTGATCGTCGAGAGGGGAAGCAAACCGCTGACAAAATCAGCTTGGTTGCTGAACGCTTCCTGCAAGCGGAGCTTCCGACACTGGGCTTCGTGCCCGAAGATCCCAATGTAGTCAAAGCTGTGAAGCGTCAGGTGCCGTTCTCGGTCGCTTTTCCTGGCAGTGATGCCAGCAAAGCAGTAGAGGACATAGCTAGGCGATTCATGGATATGCAGCAGCCGGATCTGGTTTCTAAAAGCGATGGTGTCAAAGGATTTTTACATAAAATGTTCAGACTATCCAGATAACCCTTTGAATATGAGGAGGAATAAAATGGCTCCTTATCGCGTGCTAGTTGTTGACGATTCACCTTTTATGCGGAAAATATTCAGTGATCTGATTGTGAAAGATCCGCAATTTACGATAGTAGCAACTGCAAGCAACGGTGTAGAGGCAATCGAGGCAGTAAACAAATATAAGCCTGATGCGATAACACTAGATTTGGAAATGCCCCAGATGAATGGTATTGAAGCGCTTCAGCACATTATGAAGCACAACCCTACTCCAATCATCATGTTATCAGGGATTAGTGAAGATAACACGAGAGAGACGATTAAGGCTCTGCAGCATGGTGCTTTTGACTTCATTAGAAAGCCATCGAGCGCAGTCTCTAATGATATCATCCAAGTAGGTGAGCTTCTCCTTGAGAAGTTGAAAATCGCAGTTCTAATGAAACGTTATACTCCGGTTACAGAGCTAATAGAGTCGGTTAAACCTATTAAGCCTTTACCTAGCACCACATCGAACAAGTCAGTAGAGCAACAGCCTAGCAATACGAAGACTCGCTCGACGGAGCTTAAGCACTCACAGCAGGGAGAACGTACTACTGGACTCCATAAGGGATCTAACGCTGAGGAGCCAAGTAGTCAAGCAAAGAATCTGTTGCGTGAGACTGCGCAGCGGTATGAAGCTCCATTACCTACTAAGCGCAAGTCAGATCATACAGCTTACGACTCCACTGAACCGAAAGAAAAGATACCTGACAAAACGGCTGTTAAATCGGGAGCTTTCCGTCATGTTATCGCAATAGGCACTTCAACAGGTGGGCCTAGAGCTCTGCATGAGGTTATCTGTTCTTTACCAGAGGGATTCACGGCCCCTGTACTCGTAGTACAGCATATGCCACCTAAATTCACGAAATCGCTAGCCCAGCGTTTGGACAGTTTTAGCTCGTTGAATGTAATAGAAGCCTCACAGGGAGAGCGAATGCAAGCCGGTTATGTCTACATCGCCCCAGGAGGATTCCACATGGAGATGGCTAAAGACCATACTGGTTATTACATTCACTTAACACAGCAGCCTCCCCGGAACGGACATCGTCCTTCAGTAGACGTGTTGTTCGAATCTTTAATTCCTTTCAAAGAGCTTAAACGCCATGCAGTCGTTATGACTGGAATGGGGAGCGATGGGGCGAAGGGGTTAAAGCTATTAGTACAGAGCGGCGCAGAAACAGCAATCGCCGAAGCAGAAGAAACATGCGTTGTCTATGGCATGCCGCGTACAGCGGTGGAAGGTGGTTCGGTAACAGCAGTGCTGCCACTACACAGCATTGCAGCCAAGCTGCAAACCGTGATAATGAGTTAATACTATACAAGCCAAAAGTCCTAACAGGAGGTGCAACAAAATGGATATGAACGCCTATCTGTCGATGTTTATCGACGAGTCCAATGATCACCTGCAATCGTTAAATGAAAATTTATTGCTTCTGGAAAGTGCTCCGGAAGACCTATCAATCGTCCAATCTATCTTTCGTTCCGCGCATACGCTCAAAGGGATGTCAGCTACGATGGGCTATGAGGACCTTGCTTCACTAACCCATGAGATGGAAAATGTGCTCGATCTGGTACGCAACAGTAAGCTTCAAATGGACAGTTTTATATTCGATACGCTGTTCAAAGGACTGGATGCTCTGGAAGCGATGGTTCAAGACATTATTAATGGCGGAACTGGTAAGGCTGATGTGACAACTATCGTTGCTTCCCTACAAGCTATTTTCAAAGGGGACTATAAAAAGGAAACCTCTGACTCGCAGTCTGCTGGCACTTCTTCAACCACGAGCCAAGCAGCTGTCCCTAGCTCTGGCAGCTTGCTATTGGACGAGTTCCAAACCTCCATTTTGATGCAATCGATAGAGAGCGGGCATAGAGCCTACCACATTCAGGTAACAGTTAATGAGGATTGTGTATTAAAAGCAGCTCGTGCTTACATGGTCTTCAATCTACTGGAAGCTGCAGGAGAAATCGTTAAATCTGAGCCTTCCGTTCAAGATCTGGAGCAGGAGAAATTCGACCGTTCCTTTATCGTATTTACAATTTCCAGATTATCGGAGGATGAGCTTAGAGAGCAGATAACTGCAATCTCTGAGATCGAATCTGCCTCTGTTACCCTTTTGGATGAAGAATCACTAACTCTGCTGAATACCGCTCAACAGGAAGTGGCTGCTTCAGTAGTTGCGGAAGAGCCGGTACAAGCAGAGAAGGCAAAAGGAGTAGAAGAGGTAAAAGCAGGAAGCTCTGCCCCTAGAACGGCTGCCCCTGCTGCACAATCAGCTCCTGCTGCTATGAATAAAACGATACGCGTCGATATTGAACGTCTGGATACACTGATGAATTTATTCAGTGAGCTGCTTATTGACAGAGTCAGACTAGAACAGCTGTCTTCGGAAATTAAGCGGAGTGATCTAACAGAAACCATCGAGCATATGACACGTGTTAGCTCTGATTTGCAGAGCATCGTACTGAAGCTGAGAATGGTCCCGGTAGATTCCGTATTTAACCGTTTCCCAAGGATGATTCGAGATCTTGCGAAATCTCTTGATAAAAAGATTGATCTAGTTATTACTGGAGCAGAGACTGAACTTGATCGTACAGTCATTGACGAGATTGGCGATCCTCTCGTTCACTTGCTGCGGAACTCGGTTGACCATGGCATCGAAACAATTAGTGAACGTGTAGCTGCTGGGAAGTCAGAGACAGGAACTATTAACCTGCGTGCTTATCACAGTGGGAACCATGTGTTTATCGAAGTGGAAGAAGATGGTAAAGGCATCAACCGTGAGAAAGTGCTGAAGACAGCAATCAAGAATGGTGTTGTCAGCGAGGACCAGGCGAAGAACCTATCCGATGATGAGATTAATATGCTGATCTTCGCAGCAGGCTTCAGTACAGCAGACAAGATTTCTGATATCTCCGGCAGGGGAGTTGGACTTGATGTGGTGAAGACGAAGATTACATCACTCGGTGGTAATGTAACGGTTGAGTCGGTTGAAGGAAAAGGAACGAAATTCTCTGTCCAGCTTCCGTTAACACTCTCTATTATTTCAGCGATGTTAATTAAGCTAGGCTCAGAGAAATATGCCATTCCATTGTCTTCCATTGTGGAGACAGGCATTATCCGTAGAGACAAAATACTGAATGTTCATGGCAATCAGATGATTGAATTCCGTAATTCGATTATTCCTCTAGTATCGCTTAGCCGTGTGCTTGACTCTCCTGATTTCAATGATAGCGAAGAGACGGAAACTGAGATTGTTGTCGTTCGCAAGGGAGATAAGTGGGCCGCAGTTACGGTAGAAGAGTTTATCGGACAAAGCGAGATCGTTCTGAAGACATTAGGTAAGTATTTAACGAATATACAGGCGGTATCGGGAGCTACTATTCTGGGTGATGGTCAAGTTGCTTTGATTATTGATCCGAACGCATTAATTAAATAGGGAGGTTTTCACGATGGGAGAAGAATTAAAAGTTATAGTATTTGCGCTTGCAAACGAAGAGTACGGGATTGAAGTAGACAAAGTACGTACGATAGAACGTTTGTCACCGATAACACGGGTGCCTAAGACGCCTTCCTTCATTAAAGGTGTCATTAACCTGCGCGGCATTGTCGTACCTGTTATTGACCTTCGTGGAAGATTTGGCCTTAGCGAAACAGCCGCTACCGAGAACTCTCGTATTATTGTTGTAGCTGCTGGTGATATGGAAGTAGGCTTCATCGTAGATTCTGCTAATGATGTTATTGATATCGATACAGACACGATTGACTCACCTCCTGAAATCGTTGGCGGTGTCAAAGCCAAATACTTACGCGGAATTGCACGTCTGGGCGAAGAGAGACTGCTAATCATGCTGAATTTATCTGAGGTTCTGAACAAGAATGAGCTCATTCAGCTAGAGCAGTTAGAGGTCTAAGCGTGAGTTCATTCAATCGATTCAAAGCATTCGAGCTGGATGTACTAAGAGAGGTCGGCAACATCGGTGCGGGTAATGCTGCAACAGCGTTATCAAGACTGTTGGACAAGCCCGTCGATATGGCAGTGCCTAAGGTGAGTCTGCTGCCGTTCGACGAGATAGCTGATCGCGTAGGTGGCTCAGAGCAGGTTGTCATTGCGATATTCCTTCGTTTCGAAGGGGAAGCACCTGGCAATATGTTTTTCATTATTCAACAGCAATCGGCCAAGCGGCTGCTAGGCCAATTGCTCTCTCTATCTAATGAAGATGAGGAAGACTGCGAATATTCCGAGATGGAAATGTCCGCGCTTTGCGAGATTGGCAATATATTAGCTGGCTCTTATATATCGTCACTGGCAGATTTCACACACTTGCCAATGGAACCATCTGTACCTTATGTAGCTATTGATATGGCTGGTGCGGTTCTCAGCTACGGCCTCGCGCAATACGGAGAGATGGGGGATTCGGCTCTGCTCATTGAAACAATGTTTCTAGAGGACCGAGAAGATTTGGAAGGCCATTTCTTCCTTATACCTGACCCTGAATCCTTCGATAAAATCTTCAAGGCATTAGGAGTACTTACAGATGATTCAAGACCACATAATTAAAGTTGGTATGGCAGATCTGAATATAGCAATGGACGGCAAGGTTCTGAAGACAACAGGACTCGGGTCATGTGTAGGTATAACGTTGTTCGATCCGGTTACCAAAATTGCCGGAATGGCACATGTGATGCTGCCTACCTCTGAAATAGCTCGTGAGGCTACGATCAATGTAGCGAAGTATGCGGATACGGCTATACCGGAGCTGATGAGCCGCATGACTGCCGCTGGTGCAGTTATGCGGCGAGCGGTTGCCAAAATGGCTGGTGGGGCTCAAATGTTCGCCTTTGCAGGACAATCCGATTCGATGAGAATTGGTCCGCGTAATGTTGAATCATGTCTAGAGATGATGGATCGGTATTCCATACCTGTGTTCGGTCAGGATACGGGCGGAAATTACGGCAGAACGATTGAGTTTGACAGCACGAACGGCATTTTGACGATAAGAAGTGTACAGCTTGGCATAAAGGAGATTTGACCGCATGATAGGAACTTGGCGATGGAATGTTGGTTTAGGCCTTACTGGAGCGGCATTGACCGTCCTTTTCTCACTCGGAAAAAATCCGCTGACCGTCATGCTTCTGCGCAGTGTATATGCTTTTATCGCATTCGTTATCATTGCTCTCGTACTGCGGGCGGTTCTTACGATTATATTAAGACCGCCTGCCATCCCAAGTGATGGTGAGGAGCAGGAAGCAGGCAAGGGCGGGCAGCTTGATCTGCGTACACCAGATGAAAGCGAAGATTTGAACCAACTGCTGAAAGATCAGTTGGAGGAGGGTACTCGTTCAAGTACGAACCTTACCAAGCAAGAAAATATGGATTTCCGGCCTTTAAACCCACCACAGCTAGTATCTGCTCAGAATAAAGATCCTGAAGAGCTAGCTAAAGCTGTACGTCATCTGACAGGAGGTTGAGTCGATGATCGCGACTGTTAACATCGAGATGTGGCAAGCATGGAAAGATGATGGCGACCTGGAAGCAAAGAAACGATTAATCGAGCAATACCTGCCTTTAGTTGATTATGTAACGAATCGTATGGCGATTGGATTGCCTAAAAACGTATCCAAGGACGATCTGGCGAGCAATGGTGTTATGGGTCTTATTGATGCAATTGAGAAATTCGATTATGCAAGAGGGCTGCAGTTCGAAACATACGCATCTTGGAGAATTCGCGGAGCTATTATTGATGGCTTGCGACAAGGGGATTGGGTGCCTAGGTCCGTACGTGAAAAGGCCAAAAAGGTTGAAGAGGCTTATCAGAAGCTGGAACAGCAATATTTGCGTTCGGTTACTGATGCAGAGATTAGTGATTACTTGAATGTTAGTGAAAAAGAATTTACGACAATGCTGCATGACATTGCGATTACTACGGTTTGCTCATTAGAAGATCCGATCAGGGAAGAAGATTCGGAGACCAGATTGTCTCTTTTAGTAGATGAAAGAGCCAAAAATCCGGATCATAAGGTCCATGAATTCTATTTAAAGGATTCTTTAGTAAGCGGCATAGAGAAGCTAACTGAGAAGGAACGGACAGTTGTGTCTCTATTCTATTATGAAGAGCTTTCGTTAAGTGAAATTGCGGAAGTCATGTCGCTCTCACCATCGCGAATTTCCCAGCTCCATTCCAAAGCCATTCTAAGGTTAAGAGGAGCTCTGGCTAAGCATAAAGATCAACTAATGCAGCATTAGAAGGGAGGGAGTAAGGTGGACGACAAACAATTAGAATCTTACCTGCAAATACAGACATCAGCTGATAAGCTGTCTGCCTTCCTAACGTTTATTCACATCACGGATGAGTTTGAATGCAATCCTGCTCAATTAGAACGTTTCATTAGAAGTAAAGGTATTAACCAGGGGTTACGCGAAGATGTCATTCATGAGATCTGCAATAACCCTCTTGCTTATTGTAGAGAGCAAACCTTAATAGCTGTAGGCCTTTCTGCTACTGTAGGCAAAGATGGAGCTATTAAGCTGATCTACGATCTGAAAGATAAAGATCAGCGTCCTGCTGAGCTTGAAGATGGCAAAATTGATTTCAAAGAAGTATCCAAGCTCAAAAATGTGAAGCGCGGCCAATTAATTGCTGAGCGTATTGAAGCTCAATATGGCATAGCGGGCAAAATGGTTACTGGAGAAGAGATTGCAGCTAAATTAGGCAAGCAAGCCAGATTCAAAGTGGGTAAGAATGTTGTGGTGAACGGCGAACAGACGGCGATGTATTCTGCTATCGACGGTCTAATTACGCTGACGGATAAAGAGAAGATTAACGTGTTCCCCGTATATGAAGTAAATGGCGATGTAGATTATAAGATCGGCAATATTGATTTTGTAGGGACAGTGGTAATTCGGGGCAATGTGTTGAACGGTTTCCGAGTGAAGGCAGCTGGAGATATCCGCATTATTGGCGGTGTAGAAGGTGCTGAACTGGAGTCCGCCGGTTCTATCGAAATCACTGGAGGCATTATGGCAGGCAATAAGGGATTCGTTAAGGCGAATAAAACGGTTAAAAGCTCGTTTATCCAGGAAGGCAACGTTATTGCTGGTGAGGATATATTGGTATCTCAGAGCATCATGCATTCCAATGTTCGTGCTGGCCGGAATGTTATCTGTTCTGGTGCAAAGGGACTTATTGTCGGAGGCGTCATTCAAGCATCGGAGATGGTCTCAGCGCGTGTCATTGGCAATACCATGTCAACTTCAACCTCTATTGAAGTAGGTGTGACGCCAGAGATTCGTACAGAGCTGCAGGAGCTCCGCATCAAGCTCAGACAGTATAACGATAGTCAGGATAAATCGGATAAGGCGCTTACTATTCTTGATCAGCTAGCAGCAGCTGGACAGCTATCTGAGGAGAAGATGTCCCTTCGACTGAAGCTGGGGGCAACGAAGCGATTGACCGTTGTTCAGATCGATGAGGCCAAAGAGCGTATATTTGAAATTGAAAAGATGCTGGAGGACACCGAGCGTGCCAAGGTTGACATCAGTCATACCGTTTATGGCGGGATTAAAATTGTGATCGGAAGATATACGAGATTTGTCAAAGATCCAATTCAGCGTGTCAGCTTCCGTTATTCGGAAGGCGACATTATGCAGAGTCCTTACAGTTCGTAAGCTTTTTCCTATATGTAAAAGGTGAAAGGGGAGACGGGCAATGCCGTTTAAACCGATCGATCTGCAAATATCCATTCCTCGTACGCCTGAGAATAGCTCCTTACAAGGACAAATGAACCATAGGACCGCGATGGAGCAAACGAAGCTTGGCGAGCAGGAAGCGAAGCAAATGGAGCTGCAGCGTGGGAAGAATGCCGAGATTGAGCAATCGAACGGGCTGCATGTGCGTAGCGAGCAGGAGCGGCAAGAGGGATCTTCTCAGTCCAAAAAACGCAAGGAACAAGAACAAACAGCGAATGATGATGATGATGGGCAGCCTGCCCATCCTTATAAAGGACATCATTTCGATGTAAAGTTATAAGGCTTACGAAGTCAGTTTTGCTTCGCAAAACTTTAGGTAGGTGCATTCATGTCTAACTGGGTATACATAGTTTTGGTAGGAGCGGTTGTACTCGTATTTGCTTTGCTGGTACCACGTAAGAAAGAGGCCGCTGCGGACTCGAATCAAGCTGTACGTAATATGGAAGTCGCACTAGAGCAGTTCATGGAAAATATGGAGCAGGATAATCAGGAGCTTGTCAAGCTTGTTGCTGCGACGAAGGATGATGAGCGCTATAAGGCAGACAAGAAGGAACAGCGTATTAATGAGCTGGAGTCCAAGCTTGTGAAGCTGGAGCAGCTGCTTGGAGAGAAGCAAGAGCAAGCACCTGTGGCAGCTATTCATCAGCCAGTAATCCATGCTGTACCTGAGCTGCCCGCCCAAGAAGAGCAAGCTCCCGCTGAAGAGCTAGTTGTCCCTCCACATACGATACAAGGGCGCTATGCCAGCTTGCTGGAGCTATACAGTCAAGGCAAGTCGATTGAAGCCATCGCCAAAAAGATGGGTATGAACAAAGGGGAAGTTCAGCTTATCCTCCAGCTGGCCAAGCAAGAGGAGGGACTCCGTGCTTAAAAATCGCACATTTCTTAGCGGGCTGGGTATCGGAATTATCATTGGTGCTTTGTTGCTGCAGCTTATGTCCGTTGGGGAGGACAATCAACAGAAGCTGAGCAGCAGCTTGAACAGCGAACAGGATAAGGTCTATACACAAGCTGAGGTGGATATACTTCTTGCTGCGGAGCGGGCTTCTGCAGAGCTGACCTCCAAGACCGAGGCGGATGCAGAGCAAGAGGAAGCATCGCCTACACCAACCGCAGAATCTATACAAGAGCCTTCGATGGAGCCTACTGAGGAAGCTAGTGCTCCTGATGTTGAAGATAAGCCTGCGCAGCTAGTCCTGCGTATTGAAGGCGGTATGAATTTGACGCAGACATCAGAGCTTTTGAAAGAAAATGATTTAATTACGGATAAATCCGCTTTTATTACGAAAATGAAAAAAATCAAGAAACCGGTTCGTGCCGGTTATTTTCTGTTTATCGGTGTACCTACCGTTGATGAAGTGATCACCAAGATTACGAGTCAGCCACTCACAAAAGATGAGCTTGCGCAGCTGCAGAATGAGGAAGCTCGTTAAAAATTATTGTTTATAGTCAATGGATTGTTGCGCTTGCGCGTTGACTATAGTATATGGTATAGTAATTGACGGTGTTAAAAACACACGCCGATTAATTTTGCTAACGGTGCTTCCGGTTGCCGGAAGTTTTAGCGAAAGATGAGATAGGCGGAGGAGCACTACCAAAAACCATTACAGGAGGTGTGTAAGAAATGGCGGTTATTTCCATGAAACAGCTTCTAGAAGCTGGGGTACACTTCGGTCACCAGACTCGTCGCTGGAACCCTAAGATGGATCGTTATATCTTCACAGAAAGAAACGGAATTTACATTATTGATTTGCAAAAAACAGTTAAAAAAGTAGAAGAAGCTTACAACTTTGTACGCTCTATCGCTGCTGACGGCGGCACTATGCTGTTCGTTGGTACGAAAAAACAAGCTCAAGACTCTGTTAAAGAGGAAGCTGAGCGTTGCGGTAACTTCTACATCAACCAACGTTGGCTTGGTGGTACACTGACTAACTTCCAAACGATTCAAAAACGTATCGAACGTTTGCGTACGCTTGAGAAATGGTCAGAGGACGGTACTTTCGAAGTGCTTCCTAAGAAAGAAGTTATTATCCTTAACAAAGAAAAAGACCGTTTGGAGAAATTCCTTGGCGGTATCAAAGGCATGAAAAAATTGCCTAGCGCTTTGTTCATCATCGATCCTCGTAAAGAGCGTATCGCTGTTGCTGAAGCTCGCAAACTTGGTATCCCAATCGTTGGTATCGTTGATACAAACTGCGATCCGGATGAAATCGATTATGTTATCCCAGGTAATGATGATGCGATTCGTGCAGTTAAATTGCTCACTTCCAAAATGGCTGATGCAATTGTTGAAGCTCACCAAGCTGAACAAACAACTGCTTAATCGATTGAAACCTTGCTAGTCAACAAAGGGTGGTCAGAAGGTGAAAGCCTCTCACCGCCCTTTTTTTGAACGTAAATGTAAAAACATAACAAATGATTCTCAGGAGGGCTAAATTATGGCAGTTAGTGCGAGTGCAGTTAAAGAGCTACGTGAAAGAACAGGAGCAGGAATGCTCGATTGTAAGAAAGCTTTGGATGAAACGAATGGTGACATCACGAAAGCGATCGAATTCCTTCGTGAAAAAGGTCTTTCTGCTGCAGCTAACAAAGCTGGACGTATCGCTACTGAAGGTGTTGTAGAATCTTACATCCACGCAGGCGGCCGTATCGGCGTACTTGTTGAAATTAACTGTGAGACTGACTTCGTTGCAAAAACGGATCAATTCCGTGCATTTGCAAAAGACATCGCTATGCATATCGCAGCTTCGAATCCTAAATTCGTACGTCGTGAAGAAGTTCCTGGCGACGAGCTTGAGAAAGAAAAAGAAATTCTGAGAGCACAAGCTCTTAACGAAGGCAAGCCTGAGAAAATCGTTGATAAAATGGTTGAAGGCCGTATCTCCAAATACTACGAAGAGTATTGCTTGCTTGAGCAATCTTTCGTTAAAGATCCAGACAAAACGATCTCTGCTTTGCTTAACGAAAAAGTAAACGCAATTGGTGAGAATATCTCCATTCGTCGTTTCGTTCGTTATGAGCTTGGTGAAGGTCTTGAGAAAAAAGTGGATAACTTCGTTGAAGAAGTTATGGCACAAGCAAAACTGTAAACCGAACGCACAGGCGGGGCGGGGCGTCCGCCCCGCCTGCTTTTATAACTAGAGGTCAATTATTTGTAATGAAAAGTGGATGTAACCTTGCTTGCAAGGTTCAAGATGGAGGTAGGGACGTTGGTACAGCCTGTATTTAAACGGATTGTGTTGAAGGTAAGCGGTGAGTCATTATCCGGAGAGCTCGGATATGGTATTGAGGCTTCGGTAATTTCGGAAATTGCAGATCAAGTCAAGGAAGTCATCGAGCTTGGCGTGGAAGTAGCTATCGTCGTAGGCGGCGGTAACATCTGGCGTGGAATTGCAGGTACGGAAAAAGGAATCGATCGTGCAACAGCGGATTACATGGGTATGCTCGCTACGGTAATGAATTCTCTGGCTCTGCAAGATGCTCTGGAGCAAATTGAAGTGCCTAGTCGTGTACAAACCTCAATTGCAATGCAGCAAATCGCTGAACCATACATTAGACGTCGTGCGATTCGCCATTTGGAGAAAGGCCGCGTCGTCATTTTCGCAGCAGGAACAGGCAACCCATTCTTCTCCACGGATACAACTGCGGCACTTCGCGCAGCCGAGATTGAAGCTGAGGTCATTCTGATGGCCAAAAACAAAGTAGATGGCGTATATTCAGCTGATCCATTCAAGGATCCAACAGCTGTGAAATACGAAGAGCTTACTTATATGGAAGTACTTAATAAGAACCTTGGTGTTATGGATTCGACGGCTTCGTCGTTATGCATGGACAATGATATTCCTCTTGTCGTGTTCGCGATAACAGAGAAAGGGAATATTAAACGTGTAGTGCTTGGCGAGAAGATCGGTACCATTGTGAGAGGAAGTGCAAAATAATGCCACAAGCGGTTAAGAAAAACGCAGAAGAGCGTATGGAAAAAGCAATCGGTGCTTTGAAACGTGATTTATCTTCATTGCGCGCAGGTCGTGCTACACCTGCATTGCTCGATCGCATTCAAGTTGAATATTATGGAGCTTTGACGCCGGTAACGCAGCTAGCGAACGTCAATACGCCTGATTCCCGTACATTGTTCATTCAGCCTTGGGACAAATCATCGATCGCTGCGATTGAGAAGGCGATAATGAAATCAGATCTTGGTCTTACTCCACAGAATGACGGAGCATCTATTCGGATTACAATCCCGCCGCTTACTGAAGAGCGTCGTGCGGATCTCGTGAAGATGACGAAGAAATTCGGAGAAGAAGCGAAGGTAGCTGTCCGCAACATTCGCCGTGACGCGAATGACGATGTGAAAAAGATGGAGAAAACGACGATTTCTGAAGATGAATCGCGTCGCCATCAAGAAGACATTCAAAAAGCAACAGACCGCTTTATTGCTGAAGTAGATAAAGTTCTGGTTGCTAAAGAGAAAGAGATCATGGAAGTATAATTGCGCCTCGAGCCCCTCCGTCAGGTGGGGTTTGGTTTTGAATTTCGGGTGGGAGGAACGAAGATGATCAGTCGACTTTGGTCCAAACTTGGCAAATCGTCTTCAAGAACGGCTGAACCATTAGCATCGGACAATGTGCCAGAGCATGTCGCAATTATTATGGATGGCAATGGTCGTTGGGCCAAGGATCGCGGCTTGCCGCGTATCGCAGGTCATCATACCGGCATGAAAGCAGTGAAACGGATCGTCATGGAGGCGGACAGACTTGGTGTCAAATATTTGACACTATACGCTTTTTCAACGGAGAATTGGAAGCGTCCGAAGGCCGAGGTTGACTTTCTGATGAAGCTGCCGCAGCAATTTCTAGAAATTGAGCTGGATGAGCTGATTACCAAAAACGTTCAAGTCCGCATGATGGGGTATAAAGAAGATTTGCCTTCCTATACGCTGAGTGCACTTGAGGAAGCGATAACGAAGACGGCGAATAATACAGGGCTTGTTCTGAATTTTGCTCTGAACTATGGCAGTCGTAAGGAAATGCTTGAAGCGATCAAGGATATAGCAATTGATGTTCAAGAAGGACGAATGTCCTCTGAACAGATTGATGAACAGCTAATGTCAGAACGTCTGCTTAGCAGTGGTATTCCGGACCCAGATCTGTTGATTCGTACTAGTGGTGAAATTCGGCTTAGTAACTTTATGTTATGGCAGCTGGCATATAGCGAAATGTGGTTTACAGATGTATACTGGCCGGAATTTAACGAAACTCATTTTCAAGAAGCAGTTCATGAATATCTACGCCGGACACGGCGATACGGCGGCTTGTGAGCTTCGATAACGGAGTGTGACTAATACTTTGAAACAACGAATCGTAACAGGTGTTTTGGCTGGCGCGTTTTTTATTGCTATGGCAATTGCCGGCGGCTGGCTGTATGCTGGCTTGCTTGTGCTGCTCGCGGTTATTGGATTTACCGAATATGTGAAAATGAACGGACAATCTTGGAATCATCCGGTTTCTCTACTCGGTTATGCGGGTATGCTGTTATTCGTGCTTCCATGGGATTTATGGGGCATGCATTCACCCTCCGCTATAACGATTCTATGGATACTCGCATTTTTACTGCTTACGATTACGGTTGTTACCAAAAATAAAATAACGATCGACAGCGCCGCGCTTATGTTGTTAGGCGCTTTATATGTAGGATATGGTTTTAGCGCAATGCACACAGTACGGCAAATAGATGAATATGGCATGTTCTGGACATTCTTGTTGCTGGGATGTATATGGTCATCCGATATAGGCGCTTATTTTGCTGGTCGTGCTATTGGTAAGCATAAGCTGTGGCCCTCTATCAGTCCCAATAAAACCATTGAAGGCTCGGTAGGCGGAATTGTTCTGTCTTTAGTCGTTGCTGTTCTTTTTGCGTTGATGGCTCCTGAGCTGGTTAGCTTGCCTAAGGCTTTGCTGATCGGATTGGTCGCAGCAATAGCTGGACAACTCGGGGATCTCATTCAATCGGCATACAAGCGCGTTAGAGACATTAAGGATACGGGTAGACTGCTGCCCGGACATGGCGGCGTACTTGACCGCTGTGACAGCTGGATTATTGTATTCCCTCTTCTCGTGCTATCCGGTCTGCTGCCCATTTAGAAGCAGAGTTACATAACTTCAAGGAGGAATAGCATGAAAAGAATCACGATTCTAGGCTCTACCGGTTCTATCGGCACCCAGACGCTCGATGTCATTGCTAACGATCCGGAGAGCTATCAAGTCGTCGGCTTATCGGCCGGCAGCAACGTTTCTTTACTTATTGAGCAAGCCAGCAAGTTCAGACCGTCTACCGTCTGTCTGGCTAACAAACAATTGGCAGATGAAGCAGCAGCTTCACTGCCTGCAGGCATACGCGTTCTATACGGTGAGGAGGGGCTCGTCGAGCTTGCAGGAGGCACGGAGGCCGATATCGTCATAACGGCGATTCTCGGTAGCAGAGGCTTGCCAGCAACGCTCGCGGCTATTGATGCAGGCAAGACAATAGGCTTGGCAAATAAAGAAACGTTAGTGACGGCCGGTCATATCGTTATGGAACGGGCTCGCCAAAAAGGCGTCTCGATTATTCCAGTTGATAGTGAGCATTCAGCTATCTATCAATGCTTGAACGGTGAGGAGCGCAAAGCTCTGAATGAAATTACACTGACTGCTTCAGGAGGTTCATTCCGAGATCGGACACGCAGTGAGCTTGCTGGAGTTACAGTAACGGAAGCTCTGAACCATCCTAATTGGTCCATGGGCGCTAAGATCACGATTGATTCAGCTACAATGGTGAATAAAGGTCTGGAAGTCATTGAAGCTAGATGGCTGTTCGACGTTCACTATGATCAGATCAAGGTATTAATTCATCCAGAGAGCATTATTCACTCCTTCGTGGAATTTGCGGATAATAGTGTCATTGCTCAGTTGGGAATGCCGGATATGCGCGTACCTATTCAGTATGCACTCACTTATCCGGATAGGAAACCGACGCCGACTGACCGTCTGGATTTGGCGGCAATCGGCAAGCTGCACTTCCGTGAAATGGATTATGAGCGTTATCCTTGCCTCAGATTAGCCTTTGAATGCGGCAGGGCAGGACAATCTGCGCCAACCGTATTCAATGCAGCGAATGAAGTGGCTGTTGCGCGCTTCTTGAATGGAGAAATTTCTTTCCTAACGATTGAGAATGTACTTGAACAAGTATTGGAGCGGCATAAGGTAACAAATGTGAACGATTTGGAAACAATAGCAGAAATCGACGCATGGGCACGTAGAGAAGCAGCAATCATCTAGCATGTGCTTCAATTAGCGGTTCTCTTGAATCGAACGGGAGAATAATGATAATCTATGTACAGGCCGTTACGAACAGGAGGCTCGTTATGGAAATGATTCAGGTTGTTTTTTTGACCGTGCTCGTATTTTTTGTTATTGTAACCATTCATGAATGGGGACATTACTATTTTGCAAAACGCGCCGGTATTTTAGTTCGAGAATTTGCAATTGGCTTCGGTCCGAAGCTGTTCTCTATTAAGCGTGGAGAAACTCGGTTTACACTGCGTCTAGTGCCTGCAGGTGGATTCGTCAGAATGGCCGGAGAAGACCCGGAGATTGTGGACGTGAACACGGGACAGACAATTGCACTGCGAGTGAAGGACGGCAAGGTCACGCGCATTTATCTCGATCGTCTTGATGAGCGCAGCGGCGTTGTACGAGGCGAAGTAGTGGGCATTGATCTGGAGAAAGAGCTATTCGTTTCTCTGGATATCGAAGGGGAGCTTGAACGTTACGATATTCACCCTCAAGCTCTAATGATTAGCAAAGGCAAAGAGACTCAAATTGCGCCTTATGATCGTCAGTTCGGCAGCAAGACTGTCAGAGCAAGAGCGCTAGCGATTTTTGCTGGGCCGTTTATGAACTTTGTTCTGGCTTTTGTACTCTTCGCAGCCTATATTCAAATGGTTGGCGTGCCGGTAGAATCGCCGGATAAGCTATTTGTTAATGAAGTTTCAGAAGGAATGCCGGCTGAGCAAGCACAGCTCCAAAAAGGCGATGTTATTGATTCCGTTAATGGAACGAAGATCGGTGCTGATTTCGATAAGATGATTGATATTATCGGGAAATCACCGAATGTGCCTGTCAAGATGGATATTATTCGCGACGGTGTGAAGCAGCAGGTCGAGCTAACTCCAGTGCCGAATGAAGAGGGCATAGGTAAAGTTGGACTTACAGCGTCACTGCCTACCCGCACAGCTAGCTTCACTGAGACCATTACGGGCTCCGCTAAATTAATGAAAGCGATGACGATCAGTATATTTGAAGGCTTCAAAAAGCTCATCTTTGGTGAATTCAAGCTTGATGATCTTGGTGGGCCAGTAAGAACAGCAGAAGTAACGAGCCAGATTGCTCAGCAGGGTATTGCTCAGCTAACTTCATGGACAGCTCTGCTTAGTTTGTATTTGGGCATATTTAATCTGCTTCCGATACCAGCATTGGATGGCAGCCGTTTAATCTTCCTTGGTCTGGAAGGACTACGCGGTCGTCCCATTGATCCGAATCGGGAGAGCATGGTTCATTTTATCGGCTTTGCGATGATTATGCTGCTTATGGTAGTAGTAACGTATAATGATATTTTGCGGTTGGTAAGAGGGGAGCCATAAATCGGTTATGTCGAAGGATAAACAGTTCGTAACAGAAATTACGCCGCAGGGCGAGGATTTTTCAAGATGGTATATCGATGTTATTAAGAAAGCTGAGCTTATGGATTATTCACCAGTACGGGGCTGTATTGTGTTCCGTCCGGAGGGCTATGAGCTATGGGAAAATATTCAACGCGACCTGGATCGCCGCTTCAAGGAAACCGGCCATCGCAATGCTTATTTCCCACTGTTCATTCCAGAGAGCTTCTTCCAGAAAGAGAAGGAGCACGTCGAGGGCTTTAATCCAGAGCTTCCTTGGGTAACTGAGGCTGCTGGAGAGAAGCTGGAGGAGAGACTTGCTATCCGTCCTACCTCTGAGACGATGTTCGGACATATGTATGCCAAATGGATTCAATCCTATCGTGATCTTCCCCTTCTGATCAACCAGTGGGCGAACGTTGTCCGTTGGGAGAAGCGTACGCTGCCATTCCTGCGCACAAGCGAGTTCTTGTGGCAGGAGGGCCATACGGCTCATGAAACGGAAGCAGAAGCACGGGAAGAAACAATGAAGATGCTCGGTGTGTATCGTGATTTTGTAGAAGAGTTTTTGGCAATTCCTGTTATCATGGGTGAGAAAACGCCATCTGAACGATTCGCGGGAGCGGTTAATACGTATTCGATCGAAGCGATGATGAAAGATGGAAAAGCTGTACAAGCGGGCACCTCGCATTTCCTTGGTACTAAATTCGCAGTAGCTTTTGATATTAAGTATTTGGATCGTGACAACGCTCTTCAATTTGCACATACGACTTCATGGGGTGTAAGTACTCGTCTTATCGGAGCTATGATTATGGCGCATGGTGACGACCGCGGTCTGGTGCTGCCACCTAAGGTTGCACCTACACAGATCATCATGATACCAATCGGACCAGCTAAGATGCGTGAGCAGGTTGTAGGACGAGTGGACGAGCTGTACGCTGAGCTTAAGCAAGCAGGCTTCCGTGTACGTGTGGATGATCGTGCTGATGTAACCCCAGGCTGGAAGTTCAATGAATACGAGATGCGCGGTGTGCCTCTGCGTCTTGAACTTGGACCTCGTGATATGGAGAACGGAGTTGTCGTTCTTGTGTCTCGTGTATCCGGTGAGAAGAAAATCGTTCAGCAGGACAATCTGGCTGCTGAAGTTGAAGTGATGCTCGCAGATATTCAACGCGAGATGTTCGAGAAAGCGAAGCAATTCCAAGCGGACAACTTCTATGATGTCGATTCATTGGATCAGATGAAAGCGTCTATGGAAGAAAAACGCGGATTCGTACTGGCTGGCTGGTGTGGTTCTGAAGCTTGCGAGAAGCAGGTTAAGGAAGAAACGGGCGCAACAAGCCGTAACATTCCATTTGAGCCTGCTGTGAAGAAGAGCAAGTGTCTCGTATGTGGAGACGATGCTGAGCATACTGTTGTATTCGCGAGAGCGTACTAAGACATAACCGCATCTAGTTGGACAAGGATCGGATTGGATCGTTAGGAGTGATAGCCATGAGCCAAACCGGGGATAATCGGCAACGCTTCGAATTGCTGCTGCAGCAGTCGGAGCTGCCGCAAGAACTTATTAATTCCTATTATCAAGATGGATATATCGAGCAAGTTATAGTAGGTAAAAGCAACAGAACATGGACGTTTTGCATTCGCAAAACGTCCTTAGTACCTTTTAAAGCATACATGGGACTATGCCAAGCGGCTCACATGAAGTTTAAGCATATCGCAGATGTTTCATTTAAGTTCATCTATGAGGATGAAGTGACATCAGCAGACATTGCTGAGCAATATTGGCCATTGTTCATCGAGTGGGCCCAGAAAGAGATTGCTTCGGTCAACGGCTGGCTGCTGAAGGCTAAGATGACTGCCGATGCAGATACAATTACGATATCTTTATTGGATGGCATGGGTCTGGAACTTGCCCGCAAGAAAAAAATCGATGAAGCCATTATTCGTTATTACGAGAATGAATTTGCCCGAACCTTCAGAGTTAAGCTGGAGGTGGGCGGTGAATCCAGGCAAGAGGTTTATGATGAGTTCCAGCAAAAAATCTCACAAGAGGAACGTGACGCTGTTCAGCAGATTATGGAAAGTGCTGCGACGGAGTCTGGAAGTGAAGATGGGGACGAGCCACCAGCCCGTTTGGCTGTTGGCTATGATATTCGTGATGAGCCAACACCTCTTATGAATATAAGAGAAGAAGAGAAAAAAGTAACGGTACAAGGAGCGGTATTCGGTCTCGAGGTCAAGGAGCTTCGCAACGGAATGACGCTGTATACCTTCAATGTTACCGATTTCTCCGATTCCATGGCTATGAAAGTATTTGCTAAGAACAAGGAAGATGTAAAGGTAATGAACCTGCTCGCTAACGGCAAGTGGGTGAAAGCTCGCGGTAAGGTCGATTACGACCGTTTCATGCAGGAGCCTGAGCTCGTCATGATTCCTAATGATCTGCATGAGGTTACTGCTCCTCCAGAGCGCAAAGATAACGCGGAGGAGAAGCGTGTAGAGTTTCATCTTCACTCTACAATGAGTGCAATGGATGCCGTCACACCAATTGATGTGTATGTGAAGACTGCTGCGAAGTGGGGGCATAAAGCGATTGCCATAACCGATCACAGCAATATTCATTGTTATCCAGATGCCTTCAAGTCTGCGAAGAAGAATGGAATCGACGTGTTGTTCGGGTTAGAGGCTAACGTAGTCAATGATGCAGTGCCTATGGTATTGAATCAGAGAGAAGAGCAGCTGGCAACGACTGAATATGTCGTGTTCGATATCGAGACTACGGGCTTGTCCGTTGTGAATAACAAAATAATCGAGCTAGCTGGGGTTAAGATGAAGGATGGAAAGGAGACAGACCGTTTCTCCACCTTCATCAACCCGCATGAGAAAATACCCTATCATATTACTCAGCTGACAACGATTAATGATGACATGGTTAAAGATGCGCCAGAGCTTGAGCCGATGCTGAAGGAATTTATAGCCTTTATCGGTGATGCCGTATTGGTAGCTCATAATGCCAGATTCGATATTGGCTTCATACAGGCGAATTGCAAGCAGCTTGGCATGCCAGAGGTTATGAATCCGGTACTCGATACGCTGGAGCTCGCCCGGTTTATTCATCCAACGCTGAAGAATCATCGTCTGAATACCTTGTCTGCGAAGTATAAAGTCAGTCTAGAGAATCATCATCGCGCTGTTGATGACTCCTTGGCACTTGGCGGCGTGTTATATGGGCTTATTGGGGATGCAGCGGAACGTAATATTACTGGACTTCATCAATTGAATGACTATGTAGGCATGGACTTGTCCAACTCCAGACCTTTTCATTGCTGTATTTATGCTCTTAACGCTGTCGGCAAAAAAAATCTGTTCAAGCTGATCACGATTTCCCATACACAGCACTTCAAGAGAGTGGCGTGTATTCCTAAAAGTAAGCTGGTAGAGCTTCGTGAAGGCATACTTGTCATTTCAGGCTGTGAGAAGGGCGAATTTTTTGAGACCGTGCTGAACAAGTCCTATGAAGAAGCGGTGGATGTCGCAGGCTTCTATGATGTTCTGGAGATTCAGCCTATTGATTTCTATATGCATCTGGTTGACAAAGGTCTAGTTGGCAGCCGTGCCGAGATTGAGCAAGCTATAAGGCGCGTGTGTCAGATCGGAGATGAGCTTAAGAAGCCGGTTATAGCGACAGGCAATGTGCATTACTTGAATCCACGGGATAAAATCTATCGAGATATCGCCATTCACGGAATAACCGGGTTCAGTCCACTGAAGGATATGCGTAAGCCGGATGCGCATTTGCGTACGACGGACGAGATGCTTAGAGAATTTGCTTTTCTGGGTGAAGCTCGCGCTTATGAGGTTGTAGTTACGAACACAATTCAGCTCTCCGAGAGATTTGAGCCGTTCGCCATGTTCCCAGATCAGCTGTTCACTCCGATTATTGAGGGAGCCGATGAAGAAATCCGGGATACTTGCTACAAGACAGCCAAAACCTTCTATGGAGACGAGCTGCCGCAGCTGGTCATCGATCGTCTAGAGAAAGAGCTAGTCCCGATTATTAAATACGGATTCTCAGCCAACTATCTCATATCAGAGCGACTGGTGAAGAAATCGAATGAAGATGGCTATCTCGTAGGTTCCAGGGGTTCGGTTGGCTCATCCGTAGTTGCGAACTTCCTTGGCATATCTGAAGTTAATCCGCTGCCTCCACATTATATGTGTGTGAATGATGAGTGCCGTCATAATGAGTGGTTTCTTGATGGCAGCATACCGTCTGGCTTTGACTTGCCGGAGAAGAGCTGTCCCAAATGCGGCAAGCCAATGAAAGGCGATGGACAGGATATTCCGTTCGAAACCTTCCTAGGATTCAAAGGCGATAAAGTTCCCGATATAGACCTTAACTTCTCTGGTGAGTATCAGCCGATTGCCCATAACTATACGAAGGAGCTATTCGGTCCTAAAAACGTATTTCGTGCAGGTACAATTGGTACGGTGGCAGAGAAGACAGGGTATGGCTTCGCTAAGAAATATGAAGAGGATCAGAATAAAAAATGGCGTGGAGCCGAGCTGTCGAGGCTTGCTAGTGGGGTTACCGGCGTGAAGCGAAGCACCGGACAGCATCCCGGCGGTATCGTCGTCGTGCCCGACTATATGGAAGTTGAGGATGTAACCCCAGTACAATTCCCGGCAGATGATGTGAATGCTGAGTGGCAAACGACTCATTTCGATTACCATGCCTTCGAGGCGAATCTGCTTAAGCTCGATATTCTTGGTCATGATGACCCGACCATGATGCGGATGCTGCAAGATTTGACTGGCGTTAATCCTACGACGATTCCGATGAATGATCCGAAGGTGATGAGCCTCTTCAATTCAACCAAGTCACTTGGCGTTACTCCTGAGCAAATACGAACTCCGGTTGCTACTTACGGTGTTCCCGAGATGGGAACGAAGTTCGTTCGTCAAATGCTCCAGGAAACGCAGCCTTCCTCGTTCGCCGATCTACTACAAATTTCAGGACTGTCCCACGGAACAGGGGTATGGCTTGGCAATGCGCAAGAGCTGATCAAAAAAGGTACCTGCAACATTAAGACCGTTATTGGCTGCCGGGATGATATTATGCTCTATCTGATCTACAAAGCGGGAATGGATGCGGGCTTGGCATTCAAAATTACCGAGAGCGTACGTAAGGGGAAAGGGCTAACGCAGGAATGGATCGATGAGATGAAGCGATGCAAGGTACCGCAATGGTATATTGATTCCTGCTTGCGCATCGAGTATATGTTCCCGAAGGCGCATGCTGCCGCTTATGTTACTGCCGCAGTTCGTTCAGCATATTTTAAGGTATATTACCCAATTGAGTATTACGCAACCTACTTCACGGTACGTGCAGAGGATTTCGATCTCGAAATTCTGTGCCAAGGATATGAAGCGATACTCAAGAAGCTGATAGAGATTGAAGACAAAGGGTTTAGCGCGACAACGAAAGAGAAGAACAGCATTTCGCTGCTGGAGATGGCGCTGGAGATGACAGCTCGGGGCTTCTCATTCAAGCCAATTGATCTGTACAAATCCGAGGCAACCAAATTCATTATCGAAGGGGATTCTCTTATTCCTCCCTTCGGAGCGGTGGCGGGTGTTGGTGAGAATGCTGCTCGGAATATCGCAGCTTCTCGTGATTATGGCGAGTTCTTGTCGATCGAAGATTTCCAGCAGAAATCGAAGGCAAGTAAGACAATTGTTGAGGTGCTGAGTGGCATGGGATGCTTCCGCGGACTGCCAGAATCGAACCAATTATCCTTGTTTTAAGAGGCTGGAGCTTGAAAACATTTCTTGTCACTCCCTAAGTGGTTATGTTATAATTTTTCTGGCAATGATGTTGATAGAGACTTTGAAGCAAAGAGTGGGGAAACCCACTCTTTACGTTTTGTTTTTGGGTTTTTAGGTATACGACCCCAATTTCCAACGTATGTCCAAACGGGAGGTTACACCAATTTGAGCACATCCACAATCAAAACCGTCGTTGAAGAAATGATTACGCCGTTTCTCAACAGCAATGGATTTGAACTTGTTGATATTGAGTACGTCAAGGAGGGCAGCAATTTCTTCCTCCGTGTGTTCGTAGACAAGGAAGGCGGCATCGATATAGATGAGTGCGGCCGGATTAGTGAATTTTTAAGCGAACAGCTAGATGGCAACGATCCGGTATCGGATGCTTATTTCCTCGAGGTATCTTCTCCAGGGGCAGAACGGCCGCTGAAAAAAGCTGAGGATGTTCACAAAGCTGTTGGCAAGCATGTCTACATAACGACTTATGAGCCTGTTGACGGCTCCAAGGAATTTGAAGGACAACTTACAGCATTCGATGGTGAACAGGTAAGCGTGAAGGTCGGCAAGAAAGAACATGTTATTCCTTATGCCAAAGTTGCCGGCGCACGTCTGGCAATCGTTTTCTAGTTGTTTTATTATTGAAAGGGGGAGCTCCATTCCAATGAGCATGGATTTTATTGAAGCATTGTCGGAAATTGAGAGGGATAAAGGGATAACAAAGGATGTGCTGCTTGAAGCGATTGAAGCAGCACTAATTTCTAGTTATAAGCGTAATTTCAATTCCGCACAAAACGTACGTGTCGATATTAACAGGCATACAGGAGTTATTAAAGTATTCGCTCGTAAAACCGTTGTAGATGAAGTGCTCGATCCACGTCTTGAAATTTCCGTAGATGCTTCACGCGAAGTCAATCCGCATTACCAATTGGATGACATTGCAGATATCGAAGTAACGCCGCGTGATTTTGGACGAATTGCAGCGCAGACCGCGAAGCAAGTCGTCACACAGCGGATCCGCGAAGCAGAGCGCGGACTTATATACAATGCTTTTATCGACAAAGAAGAAGATATTGTTAATGGTATTGTTCAACGTCAGGATGTCCGCAATCTATTCATCGACCTAGGCAAGGTGGAAGCTGTGCTTCCTCTGACTGAGCTTATGCCGACGGATAAATTCAAGCACGGCGACCGGGTTAAGTCTTATATTACGAAGGTTGAGAATACGACCAAGGGGCCGCAAATTATTTTGTCCCGTACACATCCAGGATTGCTTAAGCGTCTGTTTGAGCTTGAAGTGCCAGAAATTTACGATGGCGTAGTCGAGATTCGTTCTGTTGCCCGCGAAGCGGGATTCCGTTCCAAAATTGCAGTTCACTCACGCAACGAGGAAGTTGATCCAGTTGGATCTTGCGTAGGACCTAAGGGTATGCGTGTACAGACTATCGTTAATGAGCTGACGGGCGAGAAGATTGATATTGTCCGCTGGTCTGATAATGTAGAGGAGTACGTTGCGAACGCGTTAAGTCCTTCGAAAGTGCTTGAGGTTATTGTATATGAGCAGGAGAAGATGGCTCGCGTTATCGTTCCTGATTACCAGCTCTCATTGGCAATCGGAATTAAAGGTCAGAATGCCCGCTTAGCAGCGAAGCTTACTGGCTGGAAAATCGATATTAAGAGTGAGACGCAGGCCGAGCAAGAATATGGCCGTCCGAGAACGTTGACCGGAACGATGCATCAGGATTCGGTTTCGATTGATTTAGTATAACCGACTTCGGCTTGCGCCCAATAACGGGGCAGAGGAGGGGTATGCATTGAGATCTAGAAAAGTACCGCTGCGCAAATGCGTAGCATGCCAAGAAATGAAAGCTAAGAAAGAATTAATCCGAGTTGTTCGGACACCAGACGAAGAAGTGTTGATAGACCTTACAGGTAAAAAAGCCGGTCGCGGCGCTTATTTATGTGGTGAAGTCAGCTGTTTCAAGCTGGCGAAGAAATCGCGGGCGCTTGATCGTGCACTCAAGCAAGCAGTAGGAGCGGAAATTTACGACCAGCTTGAACAGGATTTCATTGCAGTAGAGGACCAATTTCTGGCAACGAAGGAGGAGATAGGCGATGAAGAATAACAAATTCTTATCTTCCCTTGGTATGGCTATGAGAGCCGGGAAATTAATTACTGGTGATGAAATTGTGCTCAAGGCGGTACGTAAAGGGGAAGCGCATCTTGTAGTAATAGCAGGTGACGCTTCCTCGAATACTAAAAAGAAATTTCGCGACAAATGCAGCACCTATGGGATTCAACTCGCCGAAGCATTTGACCGCGATCAGCTTGGAAAGGCCATTGGTAAGCCGGAACGAGTCGTACTGGCGGTAACTGACGCAAAGTTCGGAAAAATGATTGCAGGTCATCTGAATCAAACTTCGGAGGTGGAGTATATTGAGCAACCAACAGGACAGCAAGGACAATAAAGACAAAACACGCGTATACGAATACGCCAAATCGCTAAACATGAGCAGTAAAGAAATTATAACGATCCTTAAACGGCTTAACCTGCCCGTTAACAATCATATGAGTGTTATGGAAAATGAAATGGTAAATAAGGTTGAAGGTTTTTTTCGCGATATAAAAGCAAATGCAGCAGCCAAGCGTGCGCAGGATTCAACTGGCGCAACCGTATCGGCAGCTGCACAGGCAGCTGCCAAGTCGCAGCAGCCACAGCAAGCTAATAAAAATTTATCTCAAGACAGACAGGGGCCTATGAATTCTATTAAAACGACTACTGAAACAAACCAAACGCAACAAGAACAACGTCCATCCCAATCCCAGCCAACCGGCAACAGCAATACGAACAGACCTGCGCAATCCAGCAGCAGCCGTCCATCATCCAATCAAGGACAAGGCAATCGTCCTAGCGGCCAGAATGGCCAAAACCGCGGTCCTCAAGGCGGAGGTCAACAAGGAAGCCGTCCATCAGGCGGAGCTCAAGGCAATCGCCCAACAGGCAGCGGACAAGGGGGCAACCGTCCAACTGGCGGAGCTCAAGGCGGCAATCGTCCTGCAAGCGGAGCACCAAGCGGCAACCGTGCACCTCAGCAAGGGCAGAATCGTTCATTCGATTCTCGTCCAGCACCAGCATCACGTGGTACAGCAGGAGCTGATGCAAACCGCAACAAACCAGGTGCTAACAATAGATCCAAGCCAGGCAGCAACGCTGGCGGCGGCCAGAACCGTTTCAACGATGGCAGACCAAGCGGCAATGGCTACAGAGGCAATAGCAATAACCGCGGTGGCAAAGGCGGACGCAATCAGCGTTTCCAACCACAGCAAGAGCGTCGTGAGAAAATTGACAATACACCTAAGAAAATTATCGTTCGTGGAACGATGACTGTAGGCGACTTGGCGAAGCTTCTGCATAAGGATGCTTCTGAAGTAATCAAGAAGCTTATTATGCTAGGCGTAATGGCTACCATTAACCAAGAGATTGACATGGATGCTATCATGCTGCTTGCAGGTGAGTATGGCGTTGAGGTTGAAGTGAAAATCCCGGTTGAAGAGGATTCATTCGAGACCGTTGAAGAAACGGATGAGGAAGCAGATTTGATGACTCGTCCACCAGTTGTTACGATTATGGGTCACGTTGACCATGGTAAAACAACGCTTCTAGATGCTATTCGTCATACGAACGTTACAGGCGGCGAAGCAGGCGGTATTACGCAGCATATCGGTGCTTACCAAGTTGAAATCAACAACAAGAAAATTACCTTCCTAGATACACCTGGTCACGAAGCGTTCACGCTCATGCGTGCTCGTGGTGCGCAAGTAACGGATATCACAATTATCGTAGTAGCGGCTGATGACGGCGTTATGCCACAGACCGTTGAGGCAGTCAACCATGCCAAAGCTGCCGGCGTACCAATTATCGTTGCTGTTAACAAAATCGATAAACCGGATGCAGATCCGGACAAAATAAAGCAAGCACTAACCGAGTATGAGCTCGTACCGGAAGAGTGGGGCGGCGACACGATCTTCGTCAACGTATCCGCTAAGCAGCGTATGGGTCTAGAAGAGCTTCTCGAAATGATTCTTCTCGTATCTGAGGTTAATGACTACAAAGCGAACCCGGACAAACGTGCTCGTGGTACAGTCATTGAAGCTGAGCTGGATAAAGGTAAAGGTCCAGTTGCGCGCGTTCTCGTACAGCATGGTACACTCAAAATTGGAGATGCATTCGTTGCAGGTAACTGCTTCGGTCGTATCCGTGCAATGGTCAACGATAAAGGCCGTCGTTTAAAAGAAGCGGGTCCATCGACACCAGTCGAGATTACCGGCTTAACGGAAGTTCCGTTAGCAGGCGATCCGTTCATGGTATTCGAAGACGAGCGCAAAGCAAGAGCAATCGCAGATCGTCGTTCGATCAAGCACCGTCAATCCGAGCTTGGAGCGAATTCCCGTGTTACACTGGAAGATCTATACAAACACATTAAAGATGGCGAGATCAAAGATTTGAACGTTATTATCAAATCCGACGTTCAAGGCTCGTCTGAAGCACTTAAGGGCTCACTCGCTAAGATTGATATTGAAGGTGTTCGCGTCAAAATCATTCACAGCGGCGTAGGTGCTATTAATGAATCCGATATTAGCCTTGCATCTGCATCTAACGCTATCGTGGTAGGCTTCAACGTTCGTCCTGAGCCGCAAGCTGAACTGGCTGCGCAGCAAGAAAAAGTTGATGTTCGTATGCACCGCGTTATCTATAATGTAATCGAAGAAATTGAGCAAGCTATGAAGGGCATGCTGGATCCGATCTTCAAAGAGGTTGTAATCGGCCATGCTGAAGTTCGTAACGTGTTCAAAGTAAGCAAGGTCGGTGCTATCGCCGGTTGTATGATTACCTCTGGCAAAATCACACGTTCTTCCGAAGCGCGCATTGTACGTGGAGGTATCGTTGTTTTCGAAGGAAAAATCGATACACTCAAACGCTTCAAAGACGATGTGAAAGAGGTTGCCCAAGGCTACGAGTGTGGTATTACGCTTGAGCGCTTCAGCGACTTCAAAGAAGGGGATATCATCGAAGCCTTCGTCATGGAATCGGTAGAGAGGTGATTGAAGAATGGCTAAAATTCGTGTTGGTCGCGTAGGCGAGCAAATTAAGAAAGAACTGAGCCAAATTATTCAAATGGAGCTGAAAGATCCTCGGATCGGTTTCATCACCGTAACAAGCGTTGAATCGACAGGAGATTTGTCACAAGCTCGTGTTTATCTCAGCGTACTTGGAAGTGAAGAACAGAAGGAGGAGACGCTCAAAGCGTTGGGACGTGCAACAGGCTTTATCCGTACGGAGCTTGGCAAACGGATGAGACTTCGTCACACGCCTGAGCTGTTCTTCAAATTCGATAGCAGTATTGAATACGGCAGCCGGATTGAAGGGCTTCTTGAGGAAATCAATCGCGGGAATAAAACTTCATGACCAAGTCGGCGGAGTATGTACAGCAGCTTGAGGCTGCTCTCGCATTCATGCGGGAGGGAGACGACTTTCTAGTCGTTTCCCATGTGCAGCCCGATGGGGATGCGATCAGCTCTACTTCAGTTGTAGGTTGGCTCTTGAATCAATTGGGTAAAACAGCTGTTCTAATTAATGAGAGTGAATTGCCCTCGAGACTTCATTATTTACAGGGCTTTGATGACATTATTGTCTACAAACAGACTAAGCCTGCAAGAAGCTTCAAATATGTCATTGCAGTCGATTGTGCTGATTTCTATAGAATCGGCGAGGTTTCCAGCCTATTCGCTGAAGATGTAAAGCTGCTTAATATTGACCATCACCCGACCAATAATGGATTTGGAGCGGTTAATGTTATTCGTGCTGATGCGGCTGCGACGGTTGAAATTTTGCATGAAATGATCGACCAGGCTGGCCTTGCTTTCGATAAGGAATGCGCAACGGCAATTTATACGGGGCTATTGACTGATACGGGCGGCTTTCGATATTCGAACACGAGCGCTCGTGTAATGGAGATTGCTTCACATATGCTTGCAGAAGGCGTATCTGGCCACCAGCTTGCTGATCATCTGTTAGAAAAGATGACGATGCCGAAGCTTAAGCTGCTTCAGCGTAGTCTTAACAGTCTAACCTTTACTTCTGATCAGAAGATTGGCTGGTTGTATATTGCTAAGAATGATATGACAGAAACCGGCGCTGTTCCTGAGGATATTGAAGGTATTGTGAATTACGCCTTGAATATTGATGGGGTGGAAGTTGGCATTCTGTTCAAAGAAGCAGATGATGGTTCGATCAAAGCAAGTCTTCGATCTGCCGGAAAAGCTGATGTGGCGGCAATTGCCCAATCATTTGGGGGAGGCGGCCATGTTCGTGCAGCTGGATGCCGATTGCAAAGTCCACTGCCTGCCTCTGTAGAATTGCTTGTTGAAGCAGTTAGAAAGGCGTTGAATTAACCGATGGATGGTATCATTGCAATATGGAAGCCTGCAGGCTGGACGTCTCATGACGTCGTGGCGAAGGTGCGCAGGATCGTCCGTATGAAGCGTATTGGACATGCCGGCACGCTTGATCCTATGGTGACAGGCGTGCTTCCTTTATGTCTGGGGCGCTCGACCAGAGTCGTTGAATATTTGCAGGATCGCCCCAAAGCCTATGAAGCCGTTATACAACTCGGAGTCTCAACGGATACTGAGGATTTAACGGGTACTGTCATAGAGGAAAGGGACGGCATTACCGTTACGAAGGATGACATTTTGCGTGTTCTTCGCAGATTCGTCGGCGAGATTGAACAAGTTCCACCGATGTTCTCAGCTGTCAAAGTAGACGGTAAACGACTGTACGAACTAGCAAGGGAAGGCAAGACGGTAGAACGGAAATCCAGGAAAGTAACCATTCATGAGATCGAGCTACTACTTACGGATCTTGAATTGGACAAGCCAAGATTTTCATTCTCAGTCGTCTGTTCAAAAGGAACCTACATCCGCACGCTATGTGTGGATATCGGACAAGCGCTAGGAGTGCCTGCTGCTATGGCACAGCTTACACGCACCATGTCCGGGGGTATTACTGGCGAGCAGTGTATAACCTTGGAGCAGCTGGAAGAGCTGCAGGAATCAGGCCAACTAGAGGAACATATTATACCAGCAGAAGCAGCAATATCGCATCTGCAGCGGGCTGTTGTCACAGTCACAACAAGTGAAATGGCGCTACGGGGACAGAAGCTGCCACTGCATCTTGTAACCGGCCTCCAATATGATGGAACATTGGTTCGTCTCTATGATGAAGCTGATCGTTTTATCGGTATCTTTGAAGCCGATCAAGAAGCATCTTTGTTGAAACCGATCAAAGTGTTCTCTTAAGCGTAGACGGCACATCGCTTACGAGCGAAAGACTTAGAGGAATTGCAGGTGTATCAGCGTTGGAAATTATTTCACTCAATTATCCCTTGAACGATATACCGGAATCGCTGAAAGGCCAATCCCTTTCTATCGCGATCGGACATTTTGACGGCGTTCATCGGGGACATCAGAATGTCATTAAACAAGCTGTACAGGCAGCCAAGCAGTCAGGCTCCTTATCAGCTGTTATGACTTTTAATCCGCATCCGAAGGAAGTTCTAGGACAAGGAGATCATTACTTCAGCTGCTTAACTCCATTTGATGTTAAGAAAACCTTATTCGAACAATTGGATGTCGATATCGTCTTCGTCATGCAGTTCGATCTAACATTCGCATCTATTATGCCGCAGCAATTCGTTAATGATGTATTACATATCTTGAACGCCAAGCATGTTATTATCGGTTTTGATTTTACCTTTGGTTTCAAGGGACAGGGTAATGCAGAGTTGATGAAGAGTATTGGTCAACCAGATATTGATGTGCAGATCGTGGAACCGCTCTATGAGAATGGAGTGAAGGTCAGCAGCACTTATGTCCGTTCTGGTCTGGAGCAAGGCGATATTGCTCTCGTAACCTCTCTGCTGGGCAGACCTTATGAGGTTGAAGGCATTGTAGTCAGCGGTGATGGAAGAGGCCGTACAATCGGCTTTGCAACAGCTAATATTGATGTGACAGCGCCTTATGTGATGCCTCGTCTAGGTGTATTCGGGATAACAGCTACAGTAAGGGGAGAATCCTATTACGGCGTGTTAAACCACGGTATGAAGCCAACCTTCAATAAAGACGGCATACGTCCCGTAATGGAAGCGCATCTGTTCGATTTCAATCAGGACATTTATGGAGAGACGATTCGTATACAGCTTCATTCTTTTGTTCGCACAGAGAAGAAGTTTGGTTCTGTTGATGAGCTTATAGCACAGATTGCTGCGGATGCGTCTTATGTGAAATCCTTGTTCCACATAGAGTAGTAGAGACTGGCATTTACTTGCCTACACCAATGTGGTATACTTGGATACGTTGTGATTCGGTGCAGAATATTCTGCCCAATGACTACTGGAACCTTAGCTTGGTTGTCCGCTCTCACCGGCGATATCGAGGCTAATGGCGATTATATGTATAGGAGGTGAATTAGGATGGCAATCACTCAAGAGCGTAAACAAGAACTGATTGAAACGCACAAGACTCACGCGAGCGATACGGGATCACCGGAAGTTCAAGTGGCTATCCTGACGGAAAACATCGTTAACTTGACACAGCATTTGCGGGAGCACAAGAAAGATCATCATTCCCGTCGTGGTTTGCTCAAGATGGTAGGTCAACGTCGTAAGCTGTTGGCATACTTGAAAAACAATGATGTTAGACGTTATAGCGCATTGATCGAAAAACTCGGTCTTCGCCGATAGGATCTTTTTAGAAAAGCAACCTGGTTGTCTTGCCGTCCGGGCTACCGGAGCCGGCAGGAACGGGTTGCTTTTTGCAATATCCATAGGTACAGCAGGATATACCGTTGTTTCTGGCGAAAGGTATGTAAGCCAGTGGTATGATAGACAATATAGGATATAGGTGCTGCTGTTCACACCAAGCAGCTATATTTTTTACCGCGAAACGTCGGTTTTCTGTCTCCTAGAAGGATACATACGTTTACGCCTATTAAGGAGGGATTACGTTTGCAAAGAGTCGAAATGATGTTAGGTGGCAGACCGCTTGTTCTTGAAACAGGTCGTTTAGCGAAACAAGCGAATGCTGCTGTAACGGTTACTTATGGAGACACTGTCGTATTATGTACAGTTACAGCCTCTACAGGACCGAAGGATTTGGATTTCTTCCCGCTCACAGTGAACTATGAAGAGCGTATGTATGCAGTTGGCAAAATCCCTGGTGGATTTATTAAACGCGAAGGACGTCCAAGTGAGAAAGCAATCTTGTCCAGCCGTTTGACTGACCGTCCAATTCGTCCATTGTTCCCGGAAGGTTTCCGTAACGATGTTCAGGTTGCCAACATTGTCATGAGCGTAGACCAAGATTGTCCGCCAGAAATTGCTGCAATGATTGGTACTTCAGCTGCACTTAGCATTTCGGATGTTCCATTCAATGGTCCAATCGGCGGTGTTAATGTTGGTCGAGTAAATGGCCAATTCGTTATTAACCCGACACAAGACCAGGAATCTGATATCTTCGTAGTTGTATCCGGAACGAAGGATGCTATTATGATGGTTGAAGCGGAAGCGGATGAAGTGTCAGAAGAAGTTATACTCGAGGCGATCATGTTCGGTCATGACGAGATCAAGAATATCGTCGCAACAATTGAACAGCTTCAAGAGCTTGCTGGCAAGCCGAAGATGGAAGTTAAGCTACATAGCGTTAATGAAGAAGTAAATGCTGCAGTACGCGCATTTGCATCAGAGCGCTTGGTGGAAGCCATTCGCATTCCTGAGAAGCATGCTCGTCAAGATGCAATTGATGAAGCGAATAGCGCAACAGTTGCACATTTCGAAGAAGTATATGCAGAAACGCCAGAGCTTCTTGCCGATGTGAAGGAAGTATTGTATGACATCGTCAAAGAAGAAGTTCGTCGCTTGATTACACATGACAAAATCCGTCCTGATGGCCGCGCATTGGAAGAAATTCGTCCAATTGAATGTGACGTTGCGATTCTTCCACGTACACATGGCTCTGGATTGTTCACACGTGGACAAACTCAAGCACTCAGCATCTGTACATTAGGTGCACTTGGCGATGTTCAGATTCTCGATGGCATTAGCCCCGAAGAATCCAAACGCTTCATGCATCACTACAACTTCCCTCCATTCAGCGTAGGTGAAGCTCGTCCTTTGCGTCCACCAGGCCGCCGCGAGATTGGACATGGTGCTCTTGGCGAACGCGCATTATCCAAAGTCATTCCTTCAGAAGCTGAATTCCCGTATGCGATTCGCCTTGTATCTGAGGTGCTCGAGTCCAATGGATCGACTTCACAAGCAAGTATCTGCGCAAGTACGCTTGCAATGATGGATGCAGGTGTACCGATCAAAGCTCCTGTAGCGGGGATTGCAATGGGTCTGATTAAAGATGGCGACCATTTCTCTATCTTGTCTGATATTCAAGGGATGGAAGATCATCTCGGAGATATGGACTTCAAGGTTGCTGGCACCGCACAAGGGGTAACTGCTATTCAAATGGATATCAAAATCAACGGAATCGACCGCAGCATTTTGTCTCAAGCACTTGAGCAAGCGCGTGAAGGCCGTATGCATATTCTTGGTAAAATGACAGCTGTCATGTCGCAATCGCGTACTAACCTGTCTAAATATGCTCCGAAGATTATGACTCTTCGCATTAACCCGGATAAAATCCGTGACGTTATCGGTTCAGGCGGTAAAATCATCAATAAAATTATTGAAGAAACCGGCGTAAAAATCGATATCGAGCAAGACGGTATGGTATACATTGCTTCATCTAATGAAGAAATGAACCAGAAGGCAAGAGCGATTATCGAAGGTATCGTTAAAGAAGTTGTCATTGGTGAGATTTATCTCGGCACAGTAAAACGAATCGAGAAATTCGGCGCGTTTGTTGAAATTCTGCCGAACAAAGATGGTCTTGTTCACATTTCCCAACTAGCTAATGAACGAGTAGCTAAGGTTGAGGATGTCATTGCAATTGGCGACCAAATTACAGTTAAAGTAACAGAGATTGATCAGCAGGGCCGTATCAACTTGTCCCGTAAAGCTGTTCTTACACCAGAAGTTCCAGCGCAGTAAGGAATAGCTGCTGCGATTCTCTTCATAGAATACCAAGCAAAGAGCCAGATTAGATCTGTCTCTTTTTGTTTTGCATAATCTCGTCCTACTCTTCATACATATGAGCAAAGCGTAACCTGTGTTTGCTGCTTCTTCGCAGCGCTAACCGATGAGTAGGGGCTGGGAGTATGGGGATCCGAAACAAAGTGGTTTGGATTGTAAGCAGTATGATGATGCTATTAGTAATCGTCAGCGTCAATGGCGGAGGAGTGGCCGACTATATTCAAGCTGTCAAAGATGCGAATGAAGTTGCGGCTGAAGCGGCTGGGAGAGCTCCTGCTGCATCTTCGGAACGTCAACAGCTTCGGGTACAGATTGAAGCGGAGGCGAAGCAGCGTTATGTAGCTCCCGTTGATGCGAGGATTGATCGAGTATGGAAAGCAATACCAGGCTACAATGGGCTTGAGGTAGACGTGGACAGGACACTAGAGGCGACTTTAGCTGCGGGTACGGGTGCTCCTATTCAATATGTCTTCAAAGAGGTTCCTCCTAAGATCGGGCTTCAGGATTTAGGACCGCTTCCAACCTATAAAGGAAACCCAGAGAAGAAGATGATTGCGATTATGGTGAATGTAGCATGGGGTAATGAATTTATCCCTTCTATTCTAGACACGTTCGACAAGGAGCAGGTCAAGGCCACCTTTTTTCTCGATGGCTCATGGCTGAAGAAAAACCCAGACGTAGCTAAACAAATTCAAGCGTATGGACATGAAATGTCCAACCATGCTTACTCCCATCCAAATATGAGTGAGCTGGACCGGGTTTCTGCTTCATCGCAAATTTCGAAAACAGAAACGCTGCTTAAGACTACATTGAATGTGGACAACAAGTGGTTTGCTCCACCATCCGGTGATTTCAATGCGATGACCGTTCAAGTGGCTGCAGAGCAAGGCTTAAGAACGGTGCTGTGGACAATAGACACTGTAGACTGGATGAAGCCATCCGCTGATTCGATAGTAAGAAAAATATCATCGAAGCTAGAACCAGGTGCACTCATTCTTATGCATCCTACTGCTCCCTCTAAGGACGCATTGCTTGGAATGATTCGTGAAACGAAGCGCCAAGGCTATGCTCTTGGAACCGTAAGTGAGACTTTGTCTTCTTCACGGATTCCACCTGCTGTTGAGACCGTGCCTTAATTTTGTTATAGTGATATCATTCATGTTACAGGAGGACTACAGGTGAACAAATATACGTTAAGCAACGGATTGCGTGTCGTCGTTGAATATATTCCGACCTTCAGGTCTGTGGCGTTCGGCATTTGGGTGAAGACAGGGTCACGTAATGAAACGCCAGACAATAATGGAATCTCACACTTTGTAGAGCACATGCTGTTCAAAGGCACACAGGACCGCTCGGCGAAGGATATTGCGGATTTATTTGATGGTATCGGAGGCAACGTGAACGCTTTTACATCCAAAGAATATACCTGTTACTTCGCCAAGGTACTCGATCAGCATTTGCCGCTGGCAGTTGATGCTCTATCAGATATGTTCTTCAATTCGCAGCTTGATGCTGCTGAGCTTGCCAAAGAAAAAAATGTCATTTTAGAAGAAATTTCAATGTATGAGGATACGCCGGACGATAAAGTCCATGATGAAGCCTCACGTGCTGCTTATGGGGACCATCCTCTTGCCTATTCCATTCTTGGCTTGGAAGAGCGCTTAACAGCGATGGATTCGGGTGCTCTGCGTGGTTATATGAATGATACATATACAATCGAGAACACGGTAATTAGTGTAGCTGGTCATGTAGAAGAAGGAGCTTTGCTTGAGCTGTTAGAGAAGCATTTTGGCCGCTTCAGCATCAAGGGAGCACCTAGCATCATTGAAGCGCCTAAGTTCAACGGTGATTACATTTTCTATAAGAAAAAAACGGAGCAGAACCATATCTGTCTATCCTTCCCTGGTTGTTCGATTTCAGATCCTCAGCTATATGCGATGATTCTGCTTAATAACGCACTTGGCGGAGGGATGAGCTCCCGACTGTTCCAAGAAATTAGAGAGAAGCGCGGACTTGCTTATTCGGTCTATTCCTATCATACATCCTATGCAGACAGCGGGCTGTTCACGGTGTATGCGGGTACAGCGCCGAAGCAGACGAAGGATGTGCTGGATCTGACGCTTGAGCAGTTGGAGGAGCTATCCGTCAAAGGGTTAGAGGATGTGGAGCTGCACAGAGGCAAAGAGCAGTTGAAAGGAAGCCTTATTCTTAGCCTCGAGAGCACAAGCAGTCGGATGAACCGACTAGGTAAGAATGAGCTAATGCTTGGCCGTCATTACACGCTTGATGAGCTGCTGGAGCGGATCGACAACGTGACGATGGCTGATGTGCAAGAAGTAACGAAGCGTATGCTGTCCGTGCCGTTTGCTGTAGCAATGGTTGGTACGAGCGATAAGCCTGCAGCGCAATTAGGGAGGGATCGTTTTGTATCAAGTATTGTTTAGACGTCTAGAGGGCAATGAGGATATTGTACTGCCTAGCAAAATGTCGGAGTGGGCTGCGGGCTTTGACCTGCAGGCTGCGGTAGCAGAGCCTCTTGTATTAGCACCTGGAGAGCGTAAGCTCGTTCCGACAGGCTTCGCAATGGCTATGCCAGCAGAGCTGGAAGCACAGATCAGACCAAGAAGCGGCCTTGCCTATAAGCATGGTATTACATGCTTGAATTCACCAGGCACGATTGATGCGGATTATCGTGGTGAAGTGAAGGTGCTGCTGATTAACCATGGTCAAGAGCCATTCACCATCACAAGAGGCGAGCGTATCGCTCAAATGCTATTTCAGGTGGTTCCAGCTGTTCAAATCGTTGAGGCTGATGAGCTGCCGGATACGGTTCGTGGTGCGGGCGGCTTTGGGCATACCGGAGTTTAATTGTATTCAGTGTTGGATGTTTTAGGGCATGTGGGAGGGAGGGACAGGGTATCTTCTTACGGCCGCTGTTGTCTGCATTTTTAATGGAACAATTTCCATCGGTAAAAAAATGCAGACAAAGGCGGACGCGCTGCTCCTCCAGAAGATACCCTTTACCCTCTATTCACGGCGCCTAGACTCCAAGAACTTAATAGCGACCAAACTTTGACCGGTATGTTGGAGGTTGAGGGAACGGACTGAGACTTGTTTCAGTCCGTTTTTTTATTTGAGGGAGGGACAGGGTATCTTCTTACGGCCGCTGTTGTCTGAACTTTATCGGAACAATTACCAAAGGTAATATAGTTCAGACAAAGGCGGACGCGCTGCTCCTCCAGAAGATACCCTTTACCCTCTATTCACGGCGCCTAGACTCCAAGAACTTAATAGCAACCAAACTTTGACCGGTATGTTGGAGGTTGAGGGAACGGACTGAGACTTGTTTCAGTCCGTTCTTTTAATTGGGGGAGGGACAGGGTATCTTCTTACGGCCGCTGTTGTCTGCATTTTTAATGGAACAATTTCCATCGGTAAAAAAATGCAGACAAAGGCGGGCGCGCTGCTCCTTCAGAAGATACCCTTTACCCTCTATTCTCACGGCGCCTACACTTCAAGAACTTAATAGCGACCAAACTTTGACCGGTATGTTGGAGGTTGAGGGAACGGACTGAGACTTCGTCTTGGTCCTTTTTTTTGTGTGAATTGTGGACTGAGGCGGATGCCTCGTTCTTTTTTTTCACCCATTATAGGCGCAAGCATAAGATGGTTTATAACTAGTGCGCAGAAAGGAGTGAAGCCTACATGCTAACAGGCGTTCAAGTGCTGCTGCTAGGAGGCGATGCCAGACAGCTCGAAGTGATCCGTAAGCTAACGGAATTGGATGCATCCGTTACGATTTGCGGATTTGAAGGTCTGCATTCATCATTGGATGGGGCACTGCATGCGGAGTTCGATGATCAACTATTTGATAACATCGATGTTTTGCTGCTTCCCGCAGTAGGTACTGACGACCAAGGATTGATAAACGCCGTATTTAGCGATCGCGAAATGAAGCTGCTGGGTGAACACATCGCAAGAATGCCTAAGCATAGCAAAGTATATGCCGGCATGGCTAAGCCATATTTACGCCAATTATGCTCACAGCATGAGATTGGATTAGTGGAGCTATTCGATCGGGATGATGTAGCCATTTACAATTCTATCCCTACAGCTGAGGGTGCCTTAATGATGGCTATTCAGAATACGGATATTACGATTCATGGCTCAACATGTATGGTTCTGGGCTTCGGTAGAACCGGCTTTACGATGGCAAGAACGCTGCAGGGATTAGGTGCTAAAGTGCTTGTTGGAGTGAGGCGCGAAGAGCATTACGCAAGAGCGTCAGAGATGGGTTTTGAGCCGTTTTATACCGATGGAATGCTGCATTATACAGGCAATATTGACTTGCTTTTTAATACAATTCCGACTATGATAGTCACAGCGCAAATTATAGCTAATTTACCTTCGCGAGCCGTCATTATTGACCTTGCTTCCAAGCCAGGCGGGACTGATTTCCGCTTTGCTGAGAAACGAGGGATTAAGGCGATGCTGGCGCCCGGACTCCCCGGTATTGTCGCACCCAAAACAGCTGGACGAATCATAGCCGATTGCTTGACACAGTTGATTATGGACGATTCGATTAAGCGGGGGAATGGGTTATGAATTGGTCTGGACTAACAGTAGGTTATGCTTTGTCAGGTTCGCACTGCACGTTTGCCGAAGTCATGCCTCAAATCCAAAGATTTGTAGATGCAGGTGCGAATGTAGTGCCTATCGTATCTCAGACAATCATGACGACGGATACTCGGTTCGGTACGTCCGAGCAGTGGCAGACGCAGTTGAAAGCGATCACGGGCAATGAAATTATATCGACGATTGTGCAAGCGGAGCCTCTTGGCCCATCGAAGCTGATTGATGTGCTGCTAATTGCTCCGTGTACAGGTAATACAACGAGCAGACTTGCCAATGCAATTACCGATAGTGCAGTGCTTATGGCAGCCAAGGCGCAGATGCGTAATGGAAGGCCCATTGTGCTTGCCATTTCTACTAATGATGGATTAGGGTTGAATGCTGCTAATATTGCAAAATTGTTAGTAGCTAAACATATTTATTTTGTGCCGTTCGGCCAAGATAACCCCGTTCAGAAGCCTAACTCGCTAGTAGCAAGAATGGATCTAGCTATGGAAGCTTGTGAAGCAGCTCTGCAAGGACAGCAGCTGCAGCCAGTCTTAATTGAGCGCTTTAATTATTAACAATTATGATGATTAATAAACGATTGATTACATCTTGGGCTTTATTAACGGAGGAAAGACAGCATGCGCATCCTGGTTCAAAAATTCGGGGGCACTTCACTTTCGACCGATCATGCTAAAAATCATGTAGTAGAACATATTGCGAGAGAGCTTGCAGGCGGATATCGAATCGTCGTCGTCGTATCAGCGATGGGGCGCAAAGGGGATCCTTATGCTACGGATACTCTTCTCCAGCTCATTCGTAATAATGGAGATCGATTACCGCCGCGTGAGCGGGATATGCTGCTTGGCTGCGGTGAAATTATATCAGCTGCGGCTTTATGCAGCTTGCTCTGTTCGAAAGGAATTCCTGCTGTCGTCCTTAATGGAGGGCAAGCAGGAATTTTGACTGATGATCAATATGGCCATGCTCGGATTAAAGAGCTGCGCCCCGATAAACTTCTTGCCCAATTGAGGGAAGAGAAAGTCGTTATTGTAACGGGATTTCAAGGAAGTACAGACAATGGGGATATGACCACTCTTGGAAGAGGGGGCAGCGATACGTCGGCAACGGCAATTGGTGCTGCTCTGCGAGCTGAGATGGTTGATATTTATACAGATGTCAATGGCATTCTGACAGCCGATCCTCGGATCGTTGAAGATGCTAAGCCGCTCTCGGTTGTCAGCTATGCTGAGATATGCAACATGGCTCGTCAAGGCGCCAAGGTTATTCATCCTAGAGCTGTTGAAATCGCACAGCAGGCTAGAATACCAGTTCGAGTACGCTCCACCTTTTCGATCGATGAAGGAACCCTTGTTACAGATAGACCTGAGCTTGTACCTGGTTATGTGAGTGACCGACATGTTACTGGTATTGCACATGTATCAGGTGTGACTCAAATATCTGTACAGGCGATTGAAGGTAAGAATGACGTTCAGCTGCAAGTGTTTCAGACGATGGCTCGCCATCATATAAGTGTGGATTTCATTAATGTAACACCGAGCGGAGCGGTATACACTGTATTTGACCATGATGCAGATCGGGCGGTTGCTGTACTTAGAGAAAGTGGCTATGAGCCAGTAGCTGTTAGAGGCTGTGCCAAGGTGTCAGTTATAGGTGGAGGCATGAATGGTGTTCCCGGTGTAATGGCTCGCATTGTTGAGGCGCTCACGGAGCAAGGAATCATGATTATGCAATCAGCCGATTCCAACACGACGATCTGGGTTCTAGTGAAAGACACGGATATGGCGCTGGCACTTCGTGCGCTTCATGCGAAGTTCGGCTTGCACTTATAATCATGGTATAATAAGTTGAATGTTAACAAAATAGAAGAAGAATGCTTACGAAGTTGGTTTTGCTTCGCAAAACGGAAGAAGAATGCTTACGAAGTTGGTTTTGCTTCGCAAAACCTGTAGGAGGTAGCAAAAATGGATTTTGGAAGATTGATTACTGCAATGGTCACACCATTCGATGCAGACGGTCAGATCGACTGGGATACAACCGGACGATTAATTGATTATTTAATTGACGTACAGTTAAGCGACACTTTAGTCGTATCAGGCACTACGGGTGAATCCCCAACGCTAACGGATGAGGAGAAAACGGAGCTATTCCGTTATTCCGTAGAGCGCGCCGCAGGCCGTTGCAAAATTATTGCTGGCACGGGGAGCAACAACACCGCTCATTCCATCCATTTAACGAAAATCGCTGAAGAGTGCGGTGTTGATGGGGTATTGCTAGTAGCTCCTTACTACAATAAGCCGAATCAAGAAGGGCTGTATCAGCATTTCAAAGCTATTGCTGAGTCAACGAAGCTGCCTGTAATGCTGTATAACGTGCCAGGACGTACGGTTATTAATCTTTCGGTTGAGACGACACTTCGTCTAGCTGCCATTGAGAATGTAGTAGCTACGAAGGACTGTGCATCAGCAGACCAACTAACACAGATTATTGCTGCTGCTCCTGCTGACTTCAAAGTATACAGCGGTGATGATAGTGCTACATTGCCTACGCTTGCAATCGGTGGTCATGGCATAGTAAGTGTAGCCAGTCATATTATCGGTTCTACGATGAAACAAATGATTGGAGCCTATCTAGATGGTGATGTGAAGCAAGCGGCTCAGCTGCATGCAGAGTGTCATCCCGTATTCAAAGGACTATTCGAATGCCCGCATCCGGTTCCTAATCCAGTTGCAGTGAAATATGCGCTTGGACTTCGTGGTCTTTCTGTTGGAGGAGTTCGTCTTCCACTGGTTAATGTTACGGAAGCAGAAGCGGAATTTATCCGTAATTTGGTCTGATATTGATATAACCTTCGAGATACAAGAAGCAGATCTGAGTGACGACTCAGGTCTGTTTTTTTATAGGCTACTGAAGCTTAGCTAAGTCAGATAAATCTGACAATTATTACATTGTTCGTACGAAATCAGCGTATTTCGAATATTTTTTGGACAGGCTACATGTTACATAGCGATAGCGGATTTACTTGTATTCCATCTTTTTCATCATGTATAATGAGTTCAAGTGATTGGGTGCGGAATGTATTGGTAAGAAACAACATAAGCAAGCTGGAATAATTGCTATATTTAACCATTAGATGTGAAGCCATACAAGAGGAGGAAAGCATTTGTCTAAGAAAAACATTATGGATCGACTGCTTGTTTTTGCATTAGGTGGAGTAGGCGAAATTGGAAAAAATATGTATGTCATACAGCATGGCAATGATATTGTAGTTGTCGATGCTGGCTTGAAGTTTCCCGAAGAGGATATGCTTGGTATAGACATTGTCATTCCGGACATTTCTTATTTAAAAGAAAATCGCGATAAGGTACGCGGTATTCTTATTACTCATGGACATGAGGATCATATCGGCGGCTTATCCTATGTATTGAAGCAGCTTAATGTACCTGTATATGCAACTAAGCTAACGCTTGGACTAATTGAAGGCAAACTAAAGGAAGCGGGCTTGTTAGGAGAAACGAAGCGAATTCTCATTGATGCGGATTCTGAAGTTCAACTCGGCTCTATCCGAGCTTCATTCTTCCGTACGAACCACAGCATTCCCGACTCTGTCGGTGTAGCACTGGATACACCAGAAGGTACAGTCGTTCATACAGGGGACTTCAAGTTCGATCATACACCTGTGAATGACCAATATGCTGATCTTCAGCGAATGGCTGAGATAGGCAAACGAGGCGTATTGGCCTTACTGTCAGACAGCACGAATGCTGAACGTCCGGGCTATACACCGTCAGAGCGTAATGTGGGTGAAGAGCTTGAAGATATTTTCCGAAAGTCCACCCAGCGTGTTGTTGTCGCAACGTTCGCATCGAATGTGCATCGTGTTCAGCAGGTTATTAATGCCTCCATTGCAACGAATCGTAAGATCGCTGTCGTAGGCAGAAGCATGGTCAATGTTGTGAATGTAGCTTCCGAGCTAGGTTATTTGAACATTCCTGATGGAATGTTGATTGAGCCAGAGGAAGTTAATAAATTAGCAGCGGATCGTGTTGTTATCTTATGTACCGGAAGCCAAGGAGAGCCCATGTCAGCATTAACCCGGATGGCACGCTCTACCCATCGCAAGGTAGATATTCTTCCGGGCGATACCGTTATTATTGCGGCAACACCAATTCCGGGTAATGAACGTTATGTAGGACGTACGGTCGATGAGTTGTTCAGACTTGGTGCTCATGTTATCTATGGTCCAGGCTCTGTATCAGGTGTTCACGTATCAGGACACGGTAGTCAAGAGGAATTGAAGCTGATGCTTAATCTGATTAAGCCAAAATATTTTATTCCTATTCATGGTGAGTACCGGATGCTTCGTCAGCATGCTCAGCTAGCAGAGTCAGTTGGTATTGAGCGTAGCAACATTTTCGTTATCGATAATGGCGATACCGTTGAATTCCAATCCGGCAAAGCTCGCAAAGGCTCGAAGGTACAAGCTGGAAATGTGCTGATTGATGGTCTGGGAGTCGGTGATGTTGGCAATATCGTGCTTCGTGACCGCAAGCTGCTATCGCAGGACGGCATATTGGTCGTCGTCGTTACACTAAGCAAGCAGGACGGAACAATCGTCTCGGGTCCGGATATTATTTCCCGCGGGTTCGTCTATGTTAGAGAATCCGAAGGTCTATTGGATGAAGCGAATCGCATTGTGACAGCAACGCTCAATAAGCTTATGACGGATAAAGTAAATGAATGGGCTTCATTGAAGACTAGTGTCAAGGATTCGCTAGGTCGCTTCTTATATGAGCAGACACGCCGGCGTCCGATGATCCTTCCTATTATTATGGAAGTGTAGCTTCAAGATTGGCATAAGATCATGCGAACAAGCTAGTTGAGCTTGCCCGCATGATCTTTTTTGTTGCTCTGACACCGTATAAATTCTACCGTCCACCTCATACTATGAGAGCCGTGCGATTCACGGGAGCAAGATAATAAAGCTTGAAATAGAGGAGGATCTCATCCATGTGGACATATTCGATGGAACAGCCTGCACCAGCAGGTGATGATAAGAAAAAAGAAGCAAGCTCAATCGTGGAGACTATTCAACAGCTAGGCCAAACTTCGACGCCTGCTCCTGCGGAATCAAATGTATATTGCATGACGATCATTGGACAGGTTGAAGGTCATATCGTGCTGCCGCCACAGAACAAAACAACCAAATACGAGCATATTATTCCTCAGCTTGTAGCAGCAGAGCAGAATCAAAAAATAGAAGGTGTCCTTATCGTGCTCAATACTGTCGGCGGTGATGTGGAAGCGGGTCTAGCCATCGCTGAGATGATCTCATCCTTGTCTAAGCCAACCGTGACTCTAGTGCTGGGAGGCGGGCATTCCATCGGTGTACCAATCGCAGTTGCAGGTGATATGTCTTTCATAGCAGCGACAGCAACGATGACGATTCATCCCATCAGGCTTAATGGGTTAGTCATTGGGGTTCCTCAGACGTTCGAGTACTTGGATAAAATGCAGGAAAGAGTCGTGCGATTCGTAACGCAGCATTCCAATGTGACAGAAGAAACGTTCAAGGAGCTCATGTTCAAGACAGGTGAGCTCACTAGAGATATTGGTACAACCGTTATCGGTGTAGATGCTGTTAAGCATGGACTTATTGACGCTGTTGGAGGACTAGGAGAAGCGATTAAGGAGCTTAATCGGCGAATTGCCGAAAGAAAACCGAATCCATCGGGGGTGTATAATTGATGACGATCTATACTTCACTACCTATAGAGCTTGTGCTTGATGGGATGAATCGTGAAATGGAGCCTCATCAGGAGGTTTGGGTGAACGGTGTATTCATGCAGGTAGAGCCGGTAGCACCCGGCATGGGCAAGATCGTCAGACTGCTTCAATGTGCGCTGGATGATTATTTGAATCCTAGTCTGGCGCCAGGTTCCATTGTAATGTACGGACAGACGATGTAGATAAAAGTGAAGAGAAGTCCATATGTCCAATAGGAACATTTGTCCACCTATGGTATAATGTTTAACCAGAGGTGACCATAAATTGGCTAAAAAAAGACGAAAAAAGAAATCGATTACCGCAAATTTAAAATATGAAGTGTACGGCATTTTATTAATTACGGTATCCATAATAGCATTGTCGGGAGAGGCAACAGTTGGACGCTCTTTGTCCAAGCTGTTCGGACTATTTCTAGGTAAATTTTATTTTGTATTAGCTTTAATAGGTATTTATGTTGGACTAGTCGTCATGGTGAAGAGGATGTGGCCAAAAGGCTGGTCGAATAAGAAGACCGGAATATTGGTATTCGTGCTTGCTTTGACCTTGTGGAGTTCCATTGCCGAGATTGATCAGAAGCTCAAGGTTATACCGACCGCTGAATTAAGAGGCGGTATGATACTCGATCAATTGAGTACAGATTTACGTAGTGAGCTGTTAACCTTTAATTCTACAGACGACCGGCCATTGAACGAAAGAGCAATTAGTGGCGGGTATCTCGGAGCTATTCAATACTCGATGCTGTTTTCTTTATTCGGCTATGTTGGCGCCAAGCTCATGATGTGGGTGATGATCGCCATATCGATTATGCTCATGACAGGCAAGTCCTATGTTGAGCTTGGACGAACGATTAAGAAGCACACAGTTCACTTCTTTAAGCTTGTCGTAGCGAAGATCTCGAAGCAGAGAGCGCTTCGTGCAGCTTCTTCTGCTGCTCAAGCTAGCAACTGGAGTACAACGAGCAACAATCCGCCTGTATTTGCAGATGACGATACCATTGATGATGATGACGACTATGTTAATGTACCGCCAAGAAAGAAAAAATCATTATTGTTCTCATGGAGACAACAGGATAAGAATGAGCAGCAAGGGAAGCAATCGCCAGCACATGATGAGTGGTCACTGGAAGATGATGATGATTTCTTGCACAATAATCAGACTGCCGGCCCTCATTGGGCGAATGATTGGGATCAAGAATGGGACAAGAATGGCGAGGAGATACCGGTGGAACCCGTCGTAGCGCCTGTTATGGATAGCTCAGATCTTCCACCATGGGAATCAGAGCCAGAGCTGCAGTCATCCTCAGTGCCTAGCAATCCGATTGATTTGCCCGAAGCTTCCGAGCTTGATGAGGAGCCGTGGTCTGAGCCTTGGAGAAACGATGCAGATACACCTGCATTAGAACAGCTGGTTGATACATATGAGCAAGACAGCACATTATACAAGGATGAGGAATTGTTGAAACCAATTGGGCAAGCAGATGATGGTATGGAAGATGACGATACCACAATCAACGAGACTGCAGAAGGGGTTCTAGTTGCTAGTGCTGCCCCTGCAGCTGTAAGTACTCCTGTATCTGGAGAGCCAATTAAGAAACCATATGCATTGCCGCCATTCTCATTGCTGACTAAGCCAAGCTTGCTCGCTAGAGGTGGAGAATCAATGGATTCCATTGATTCTAAGCGTAAGCTGGAAGCGACCCTAGAGAGCTTCGGCGTGAAGGCTACGGTTCTTGATGTTGTACGCGGTCCAGCCGTTACAAGGTATGAGGTGCAGCCTGCGACGGGAGTTAAAGTTAGCCGTATTGTCAGCTTGACGGATGATATTGCTCTTGCTCTTGCTGCGAAGGATATACGTATGGAAGCCCCTATTCCAGGCAAGTCAGCCATTGGCATCGAGGTTCCGAATATGGAGGTGTCCGTCGTTACGATGCGTGAAGTAATGGAGACGCCTGCTTTCCATAACGCGCCTTCGAAGCTGTCTATTGCATTTGGTAGAGACATATCCGGTCAGCCCATCATTGGCAACTTAGCTCGGATGCCCCATTTACTTGTAGCTGGTGCTACCGGCTCAGGTAAATCGGTATGTATCAATGGCATTATTACGAGTATTTTGTACAAGGCCAATCCTGATGAAGTAAAGTTCCTCATGGTTGACCCGAAAATGGTAGAGCTTAACGTCTACAACGGCATTCCTCACCTGCTCGCACCAGTCGTTACGGATCCGCGCCGTGCTTCACTTGCGCTTAAGAAGATTGTTGTCGAGATGGAGAAGCGCTATGAGCTGTTCTCCAAGTCGAGTACACGTAATATAGAAGGCTACAATACGTTAATGAAAGATAATCCAGCTGCTGTGCTGCCTTATATCGTCGTTATTGTTGATGAGCTTGCAGATTTAATGATGGTTGCTGCTAATGATGTGGAGGATTCCATTGCCCGTCTTGCTCAGATGGCCCGTGCTGCAGGCATTCATTTAATCATTGCTACGCAAAGACCATCCGTTGATGTTATAACAGGCGTGATCAAAGCCAATATTCCATCTCGTATCGCGTTCGGTGTATCCTCACAGGTCGATTCACGTACGATACTCGATATGGTTGGTGCGGAGAAGCTGCTAGGTCGAGGCGATATGCTGTTCCTGCCAGTCGGGATGTCTAAGCCGATTCGTGTGCAGGGTGCCTTTTTATCCGATCAGGAAGTGGAGCATCTCGTTGAATATGCCCGCGGCCAAGCGGAAGCGGAATACAAAGAGGATCTTGTGCCCGAAGTGGAAGAGGAGACAGCAGGTAGCGGGGAAATATTGGACGAGCTGTATGATCAAGCGATTCAGATTGTTCTTGAGGCGAAGCAAGCCTCTGTATCGCTACTGCAGCGCAGAATGCGCATAGGCTATACGAGAGCTGCACGATTAATCGACCAGATGGAAGCCCGCAATATTGTTGGTCCTTATGAGGGCAGTAAGCCGAGGGAAGTGCTGATGTCGATGGAGCAGTATCAGGCAAGCCGTATTCCTTCATGATTTATCCGCTCCTGTAAATGCATGCATAGAAGAGGGACTGCTTTCTCATACTAGAGTTAGGTAACGCTGCAAATAGCGAACTAACTTGCAAGAGAAAGGCAGATCCCTAGATGAGAAATCGTATAATTGTAGTGACCTCGGTCATAACGCTGTTGATGTTTGGTTTGTTCTCACTTCAGCAATTCAACAAAGACGCAGTATCCGAAACCTTCAGCAATGCAACGCTTAAGGTCGGTTCTTCAGGTCAGGATGTATACGAGCTGCAAGGAAGGCTCAAATATTTGGGTTACTTTAATGGAAAGATCGATGGACAGTTCGGAGTTAGCACAAAAAACGCAGTCACTTGGTTTCAATGGAAATTCGGAATGAAGTCAGATGGCGTCGTTGGAGCCAAAACCAAGCTTAAGCTCTGGGAAGCTACGAAGAATTGGAAGCCAACGGCTGCAGATTCGGGTCAGGCTAGCACGGGAAGCAATTCCGGCGGTTCAGGCCAGAGTACATCTACTGATGACAGTGATGGGCTCTCCAAATCCAACAAGCTCGGGTTATCAGAGAATGATCTCAAAATTATGGCCAACGCCGTATATGGTGAAGCTCGCGGCGAGCCCTATGAAGGCCAAGTCGCAGTGGCTGCCGTTATCATTACTCGGATGAAGTCGCCTAGCTTCCCTAACACGATCTCAGGCGTTATTTTTCAGCCAGGAGCGTTCACTGCTGTGGCAGACGGACAGATTTGGCTGACGCCAAATGATAACGCTCGCCGTGCAGTTCAAGACGCTATTAATGGATGGGACCCATCAGGCGGCTGTGAATATTACTTCAATCCAGAGACAGCAACCTCCAAATGGATATGGACACGTCCACAAGTGAAAACAATCGGTAAACATATTTTCTGTATGTAATAGAAATGGAAGAAGCAGCCATTCTGCCCTTGTGCAGAGCAGGTTGCTTCTTCCATTTCCTATCGGTTAGAATGGTATAGGACATAGAAAATTGGAATACATTTACTCAGGACTCAGGGTTATGAGCATGCAGCCAATTTACTTGGGAGGAGCAAACGTCAGTGACATTATTTGAGAGAGGGCAGCTTGGGCGAATCAGGCTTCACGTACTGCCAACGAAACGTTTCAAAACGTTCGCCATATCTTTATTCTCAGGAATAAGGCTTCATGAATCCACTGTGACTGAAACGGCATTAATCCCGTTTGTACTGCGCCGTGGTACAGCCTCTACACCAGAAACAAAAGCTTTTCGCGAGCGGCTCGATGATTTGTATGGTGCCGGCTTCGGCTTTGATGTATATAAACGCGGTGATTCCCAGATCGTACAGTTCCGTATGGATGTGATCAACGATCAATTCGTTTCTTCTGATACGCCTTTGTTAGGAGCTTCACTTCAGCTATTGGGAGAAGTAGTAACGGATCCACATACCGAGGACGGTGTCTTCAAACAGAAATATGTTGATGCGGAGAAATCAACGCTGACCAAACGCTTGGAGTCCATCGTTAATGATAAGATCCGTTATGCAGCCGAACGCTGCCTGGAAGAGATGTGTGCGGATGACCCTTACAGGCTTCATCCACTTGGCAAGCTGGAGGATATAGAAGGAATTACTTCAGAATCGTTGTACCGTCAATATCAGCAATGGCTAAGTGAAGCTGCGTTCGATCTATATGTTGTAGGAGATACCTCACTTGAGGAAGTGACAGAATTAGTTAAGAAGTCCTTCCAACAGTCAGAGGGTACGCCATCCGCTTACTCTGTCCCTTCTATTAAACATTCAGTCGCAGAAGTCAAGACGATTGTTGATCGCATGGATGTAAGCCAAGGCAAGCTGAATCTGGGTCTATGGACAGGTGTCGGCTATGGTGAAGACGATTACGCCGCATCCTTAATGTATAACGGAATTCTGGGCGGCTATCCGCATTCCAAGCTTTTCCTTAATGTACGTGAAAAAGAAAGTCTCGCGTATTATGCGGCATCTCGCCTAGACGGACATAAAGGCATTTGTACCATTCAATCAGGCATTGAAATTGCTAATTACGAGCGTGCGGTTACGATTATTAAAGAGCAGCTTGAAAGTATGAAGCAAGGGCAGCTGTCTGAGCTTGAGATGAGTCAGACCAAAGCGATGATTGCTAATCACCTGCGTGAGCTGCAGGATTCAGCTTACGAAATGATTGCATATGACTTCAATACCGTATTGTCTGGAAAAGAAAGAAGTGCACAACAGCTGCTCGATCAGATATTAGCTGTGACGACTGAGGATATTGTTCGGGTGGCGAAGCAGGTACAGCTCGATACGATTTATTATTTACGTGACCGGAAGGAGGCTTAACCGTCATGCAAAAGCTCGAATACAAGGGTGTGCAGGAGACGCTGTATCGCGAAGTGATGGATAACGGTCTGGAGGTCATTGTCTTACCGAAGGAAGGCTTCCAGAAGACGTACGCTACCTTCGCTACCAAATATGGATCTGTAGATAATCGGTTTGCAGTTGGCAATGAACCAATCGTCAAAGTACCGGATGGTATTGCTCATTTTCTAGAGCACAAAATGTTCGAGGAGCCGACAGGCGATATATTTGCTACGTTTGCATCCCAAGGAGCATCCGCTAATGCCTTCACGAGCTTCGATCGTACTGTGTACCTATTCTCGGCTACGGAGCAAATACCGGCTAATCTAGAGACGCTGATTGACTTTGTGCAGAATCCTTATTTCACAGATGCTAATGTGGAGAAGGAAAAAGGCATTATCGAGCAGGAGATCAATATGTACAAGGATAACGCGGACTGGCGTGTATACTTTGGCTTAATAGATGCGATGTATCATAACCATCCCATTCACATCGACATTGCGGGGACTGTCGAATCCATCTATCAGATCGACAAAGAAACGCTATACCGCTGTTACGAAACCTTCTATCATCCGTCCAATATGCTGCTCTTTGTCGTCGGGGGAGTGAAGGCTGAAGAGGTGTTCGAGCTGGTAAGAGCTAACCAAGCGCGTAAAAACTTCGAACCGCAAGGGGAAATAAGCAGATACTTCGAGCAGGAGCCAACTGCTGTGAAAATTCCGCGCAAGGTAACACAGCTGCCCGTATCACTTCCTAAAGTGATGTTCGGGTTCAAGGAGAAGAAGGTTGGACTCACGCCGGAGCAGCTGCTCAAGCAGGAAGTAACTACCAAGCTTATGCTTGATTCTTTGTTCGGGGCAAGCTCCGCGCTGTATCAAGATTTATATGAAGAAAATTTAATTTCCGATTCGTTCGGACAAGAATTTAATTCAAGCACAGATTATGCGTTCTCTGTTATGGGCGGTGACACTCCTAATCCAGATGAACTATTGGCAAGGGTGAAGACGGCTATTGAAGAAGCGCTGCGTACAGGGATTGAGCCAGCAGCCTTCGAGCGCTCCAAACGCAAAAAAATCGGTGGTTACTTGCGTATGCTTAACTCCCCAGAAGCAATTGCTGGTGATTTCACCCGCTATCGGTTCCGCGACAGTGATATGTTCGACGTTCTTCCGCTATATGAAAGCTGTACACTCGAACAGGTCAATGAACGGCTGAGGGAGCATTTTGATTATACGCAGCTTGCTGTCTCCATCGTTGAGAAGCCAACAGCAACAGCATGAAAACTCTGAAGCAAATGACGGTATTAATTACAGGGGGAAGCCGTGGTATCGGCGCTGCGATTGCGCAGCGCTTTGCTGCAGAAGGAGTTAATATCGTCATTCATTATTTGGAGTCTCATGAGGCTGCTAATACAACGGCCCGCGCCTGTATGCGTCTGGGAGCTAATGTTCTAACGATTACAGCGGATTTGCGTTCACGTGAGCAGTTAATTCGTATGCGTGAGAAGCTGGAGGCCCATAACATGCTTCCAGATATTCTAGTTAACAACGGCGGGATCTCCCATTATGGCATGCTTATGGATGTAACTGAGCAAGAGTGGGATGATGTCATGGCTGTTAATTTAAAAGGCATGTTCCTGTGCAGTCAGCTGTTCATGCCGCATATGATTGCGAACCGATTCGGGCGCATTATTAATGTGTCCTCGATATGGGGGATGTCAGGTGCATCCTGCGAGGTATTGTATTCAACGACGAAGGGCGGCATGAACGCTTTTACCAAAGCGCTGGCCAAGGAGCTTGCTCCATCTGGTGTTACAGTTAATGCTGTTGCTCCAGGCGCTGTAGATACGATGATGATGAACGGCTTCGACGAAGAGGAGAAAGCGGCGTTAGCACAAGAAATTCCGCTAGGACGCTTCGGTCAGCCGGATGAGGTTGCGTCGCTCGTATATTTCTTAGCATTACCGGAATCATCTTACATAACCGGTCAAGTCATCAGCCCCAACGGAGGGTGGCATACTTAGTCCAGTAACAGGAAAAGCATACCGGAATAAAAGGATCGGGTTTGACACAGAATAACGACTGTTGATTATTCTTCACACAATCAGGAGGCGAAGAGACATGTCAACCGTCCTATCTAATTTTGAAACATGGAAGCATTTCTTGGCGGATCGAGTAGAGCACGCGAAGAAAATGGGAATGCCTGAAGATACCATCTCGAAGCTTGCTTATGAGATTGGCTCTTTCCTCGATGAAAAAGTTGATCCCAAAAATGAGCAGGAGCGAGTGCTCAAGGAATTGTGGGATGTCGGAGATGAATCCGAAAGACAGGCGATGGCCGGATTAATGGTCAAGCTTGTACAGCATTCCTAATCAGCAACAGGTATGAAAAGCATTGCAGAAAAGCCTCCCGACAGGAGGCTTTTCTGCAATGTTCCCAAAGAGGTTGCAGGATTGTGACGAAAATTGTAGAATAAGCTTTTATAGATGGGCTGACAGGATTCATTGCGTATTGTAGACATCAAAAGGCTTGGGACGGTGGCAGGAATGGAATCAAAGCAGTGGTACATGGAGTACAAAATACATAAGAACAGACCTGGATTACTTGGTGATATCGCTTCCTTGCTAGGTATGCTTGAAGTGAATATCATGACGATTAACGGTGTAGAAGACCGGACACGCGGTATGCTGCTGCAGACCGATGACGAAGAGAAAATTGTTCTGCTTGGAAAAATGCTGCAAAAGGTGGATAACATCACTGTTAACAAGCTTCGCACACCTACAATTGTAGATATACTAGCGGTTAGACATGGCAGATATATCGAACGTGATTCCGATGATCGCAAAACCTTCCGATTCACTAGGGATGAGCTAGGTATATTGGTTGATTTTCTTGGTGAGGTGTTTAAACGTGAGGGCAATCAGGTTATAGGTTTACGTGGAATGCCGCGAGTAGGGAAGACAGAATCGATTATCGCTGGCAGTGTGTGCTCGAACAAGCGGTGGACCTTTGTGTCTTCAACGCTGCTTCGTCAGACAGTAAGAAGCCAGCTGTCAGAGGAAGAAATGAACGAGAACAACATTTTTATCATTGATGGTATCGTTAGCACGATTCGTTCCAATGAGAAGCATTATTCACTGCTGCAGGAAATTATGGCAATGAAATCGACCAAAGTCATTGAGCACCCGGATATTTTTATTAAGGAATCTCAGTATGATTACAGCCATTTTGACATCATCATTGAACTGCGTAACACACCTGATGAGGAAATATCATACGAATCATTCACGGCAAACTATACGGACGATTTCTAATGGAGAGGAGACAAGCACATGTCTGATTTGGGAGCATTGCTTCGTAAAGCAAGGGAAGAGCATGGCTTATCGCTTGAAGATGTACAAGAAATAACCAAAATCCGCAAACGCTATCTGGAAGCCATTGAGAGCGGAGACCACAGCGTTCTGCCAGGCACGTTTTATTTGAGAGCTTTCGTTAAAAATTATTGTGAAGCCGTTGGACTTGATCCGGACGAAGTCCTTCGCTTATATCAGCATGAAGTCCCTGCGTCAGTCACAGATCAGATTGTAGAGCCAGTAACCGCGAGGCCTCCACGACGTGTGCAGTCGCAATCATCCGAGAGAATGAGCAAGCTAGGCTTCAATGTGATGATGTGGTCGTTTCTCATTCTGATCGTTGTAGTCGTATGGGTGTTTTTCGTTAGCAAACCGAATAGTGATCCGAAAGAAACTGATAACACTAAAATTACGGATCAAGCGTCACCTCCGCCAGTTGCTACGAATGATCCAGCAGCAACAGGATCGACTGGAGGAACAACGCCAAGCGCAACCCCAACACCTGAGCCTGTTCAAGAGACAGCGACAGTCACTTTTGCAACGAAAAAAGGCAAGGTCGATCATTATGATATTGGACCTGCAGGCAGCCTTCATAAGCTGGAGATCAAGGTAACTGGGGGCACAAGCTGGACGGAAGTCCGGACAGGAAGCTTCGAGGGGAAAGCTTTGTTATCTGAGAATGTGGTGGACGGAACGGTTCTTTCCTATGATCTGGATCAACCGTTGTATATTAACGTTGGACGTGCGGATTTAATTACTATTTCGGTGGATGGCGTTGCCGTGCCGGATGGTGATAGAGCTGGCTCCAAAAAAATCCAGCTGAATCCTATTGCAGGAGACTCAGCTACTGAAACACCAATCTCGACTCCTACTCTTACGCCTACACCGGCTAATCAATAGGGGAGCGAATTCGAGGTAATTATTAATGTTAGGAGTGTATCGTAATTATGTCTGAAAGTGCATTTGATATTGTATCCAAGGTAGATATGCAAGAGCTTAACAATGCGATTCAGCAGGCGGAGCGGGAGATAGAGACGAGATTTGACTTCAAAGGAAGCAAGAGCAGTATTGCTCTTGAGAAGGAAGAGCTCGTTATCATCTCCGATGATGAATTCAAATTAAACAGTGTAATTGATATTCTGCAATCCAAAATGATGAAGCGTGGCGTCCCCATCAAAAACCTTGATTATGGCAAAATAGAGTCTGCGTCGGCACATACCGTTCGTCAGCGTATTAAGCTTAGACAGGGGATTGATCAGGAGCACTCCAAGAAGATCAACATTCTGATTCGCGACTCTAAGCTGAAGGTGAAGAGTCAGATACAGGGCGATCAGATTCGGGTAACAGGCAAAAGCCGTGATGATCTGCAAGCTGTTATGGCGCTTCTTCGGGGAGCCGACCTTAAGGTTGAGCTTCAATTCACGAATTACCGTTAGGCATACACTTAAAGTATTCCTTATTGTCTATCTTCCATTACCTCATTTTGACACAAGTATGGGCTTGTATTATACTGTTACAGATGGATTTATGGATACGATCTGGGGGACATACAGATGACAGAACGAGTACAAGAGAAGCAATGGACCAGGGAGGGAATCAAATGAACCTGGCCAACAAAATCACGATTGTCAGAATTATATTAGTCCCGATAATTATGGTATTTCTGTTAGTCAACATTAATGTAGAGCCTATTGAGTTTGGCGATTACTACATTACATACAACCAGATTATCGCGGCACTCATATTTATTGTGGCAGCAAGTACGGACGGTCTTGATGGCTATATTGCTCGTAAGAACAAGATCGTCACGAACCTTGGCAAATTGCTTGATCCGCTTGCTGACAAGCTGTTAGTAGCGGCTGTGCTAATCTCGCTAGTCCAAATGGATAAGCTGGCTGCATGGATGGCGATTGTCATTATTAGCCGAGAGTTCGCAGTGACAGGCCTGAGGCAGATTGCTCTGCTAGAGGGCAGTGTAATGGCAGCTAGCAATTGGGGGAAATGGAAGACAGCGATTCAGATCACAATGATTATTTCATTGCTGCTGAACAATTTCCCATTCAATTTCCTCGATTTTCCGTTCGATGTTATTTCGAGCTGGGCAGCAGTACTCATTACAATCTACTCTGGGGTAGACTACTTTGTTAAAAATAAACATCTCATTCCCGTTCAATAATAAGCGGGTTAAGCAAAGGCATCTTTCCGACCATGGAAAGGTGCTTTTGCTTACCATACATACTTTACATTTGCATTGGAGGGTTCTACATGAAAGCGGAAATTATCGCAGTTGGAACAGAGCTGCTGCTTGGCCAAATCGTGAATACGAATGCCCAATTTCTCTCGCAGGAGCTGGCACTAATCGGTGTAGACGTATACTTCCAGACTGTAGTCGGAGATAATCCTGATCGCATCCGCAGAGCGATTGAAATCGCAAGAAGCCGTGCGGATCTACTCGTCTTTACAGGAGGTCTTGGTCCTACGCAGGATGATTTGACCAAAGATGTGCTGGCCGCTTATTTGAATCGTCAGCTTATTATGCATCAGCCCTCTATGGATCAAATAGAGAATCTATTCAGCTCACGAGGCATCCACATGGTAGAGAGCAATAGGCGGCAAGCGCTAATGCTGGAAGACAGCACACCACTGGATAACACTGCGGGCCTTGCTGTGGGCAACGCTCTTACAGTCGATGGGACCCACTATGTACTGCTTCCCGGACCTCCCCGTGAGATGAAGCCAATGCTTACAGGTCCAGGGCTTGCATGGATTCGTGCTGCGCTTGGTGATGAGCAGCCGCTATATTCCAGATTGCTTAAATTCGCTGGTATCGGTGAATCCAACCTGGAAGCGAAGCTGCTGGACTTAATTGAAGTACAGAGCGACCCTACTATTGCTCCTTATGCCAAAGAAGGAGAGGTTGCGATCCGCGTCTCAACTAAAGGTGCATCTGAAGAAGAGGCTTTCCTTAAAATAGATAAAACGGTTGAGGAAATTAAGCAGCGTGTTGGGGAGTATTTGTATGCACAGCAGGACATTACCCTCGAGGAAGCGGTTGTAACGCTCCTGCGGCTTACTAGACGCAAGCTGGCTAGTGCAGAAAGTTGTAGTGGCGGCTTGTTCGCTGAATTGATTACAAACGTTCCTGGAAGCAGTGGAGAATATACAGGCGGAGTCGTTACGTATACCAATGAGATGAAGCACAAGCTGCTTGGCATACCGATGTCACAGCTAGAAGGTGAAGATGCTCCGGGGGCGATTAGTGAATCTACTGCCGCGATGATGGCGGAGCGGATTATGGAGCTGTCTGACAGCGACTTCGGTGTTTCATTGACAGGCGTAGCCGGTCCGGCAAGCTCGGAAGGGAAGCCGCCTGGTCTTGTGTATTATGCCATTGCCGAGAGAGGCAAGCCTACTGCTGTATATAAAGCGGAATTACGTGGGAGCCGCATTATGATTCGCACGTATGCCGTCAAAGCTGCCTTGTATCGGCTATGGCTGGCTCTGAACAATGAAGCATAGCGTGATGTGAAAAATAAGGTTGTCTTTTCGAGCAAATCTGTCTATAATAGACATTAATTGACGGAAGAACCGTGGCGAAGATTACTTTGCTGCGGTTTTTTTTGTTCAATGAAGAGAAGAAAGAAAAAAAGACGAATGTATGTTCGAAAAAAGGCTTGGCAACCAGTCAGAAAAAAGGTATCATTACATTATAAATGAAAAGGATGTGAGTTGATTGTCAGACCGTCGCGCAGCATTAGAGATGGCTTTACGTCAAATCGAGAAACAATTTGGTAAGGGCTCCATCATGAAACTAGGAGAATCGACACACATGCAAGTAGAGACCGTGCCTAGCGGTTCGCTTGCTTTAGATATTGCATTAGGAATAGGCGGATTGCCAAGAGGACGCGTTATTGAAGTGTACGGACCGGAGTCCTCTGGTAAAACAACGGTTGCTCTCCATGCTATTGCAGAAGTACAACGTGCAGGTGGACAAGCAGCTTTCATTGATGCCGAGCATGCGCTGGATCCACTGTATGCCAGCAAGCTGGGCGTCAACATTGATGAATTGCTGCTGTCTCAGCCTGATACAGGCGAGCAAGCACTAGAGATTGCTGAAGCACTTGTCCGCAGTGGTGCTGTTGATATCGTCGTTATTGACTCTGTAGCAGCACTAGTGCCTAGAGCAGAGATTGAAGGGGATATGGGTGATTCCCATGTAGGCTTGCAAGCACGTCTTATGTCTCAAGCCCTACGGAAGCTCTCAGGTGCGATTAGCAAGTCGAAGACAATTGCGATCTTCATTAACCAATTGCGTGAGAAGGTTGGCGTCATGTTCGGTAACCCGGAGACAACGCCAGGCGGCCGTGCTCTGAAATTCTACTCCAGCGTACGTCTTGAAGTGCGTCGGATTGAGACGATCAAGCAAGGTAATGATATGGTAGGTAACCGGACCCGTATTAAAGTCGTTAAGAACAAAGTAGCTCCTCCATTCAAACAAGCAGAGATTGATATTATGTATGGCGAAGGCATTTCCAGAGAAGGCAGCCTTGTCGACATTGGTACAGATATGGATATCGTTCAGAAGAGTGGCGCTTGGTTCTCCTACAACGGAGAGCGCCTAGGCCAAGGCCGTGAGAACGCCAAGCAGTTCTTGAAGGATCATAAGGATATTGCCGCTGTAATTGAGAAGCAAATTCGTGATGCAAGCAATTTGTCTGCCTCGGCTACACCAGTGGAGTCTTTCTCACAGGATGAAGAAGACGATGAGTTCGAAGAAGCGGAATAAGAGTACAGGTTAACGAACATACGCCGTCCCTCTTAGGGGCGGCGTATGTTTATATAAGCGATTGTTGATGAACGGAGCGGGTAGAAGCGATGATGCTGGAAATAAAAGCGGTTGAGCAAGATAATAAGGATCGACACCGCTATCATATTTATACCGATGACGGTGACCCTATCTTAACAGTACATGAGGATCTGCTTATCCGTCATCGTCTGTTGAAAGGCCAAATGATAAGTGAGGCTGCAATCGCCGAAATTAGTGGTGAGGATGAGAGATATCGGGCGTATACACTCGCCATCGTCTATTTAAGCTATAAAGCGCAGACTAGTCAACAGATTAAACAATATTTGAGGCGCAAGGAATTCGCAGAGGAGCATATTTCTTATGCACTGGAACGTTTAGAATCCGAGCATCTTGTGGATGATGATGAATATGCTAGGCAATTCACGAAGCAGCGAGTCAGAAGTGGACAGAAAGGCAGCCGCTGGATTAAGCAGGAGCTTCAGCAGCGAGGCGTGTCTAAGATAGCGGCGGCGGAGGCTACCGCTGCTATTGACCCTGATGATGAATTACTTGCGGCACAGCACGCAGCAGCGAAGAAGTGGCGATCACTCAAAGGTGAGACCGCAGATCGAAGACGCAAGCTTATCGCGTTTCTTATGCGCAGAGGATTTCCAGGAGATGTCATAAAAGCAGCCGTGAAATCGGTTATGGAAGATGAAGAAATGGATGAAGCAGAAGATGAAGATAGGCTTTTGCTTGACAATTGATTTTACCAAAAGATAAAATGAATTTGTATTCTTTCTATTTCAGATCAATTTTCCTTCCAAAAGTTGATTTGAAACGATTATTTTCGTCAAATTGTAAGAATGAAACGGTATGAAAACCGGTTGAAAACCAAATATCATCCCAAGTAAGTAGCTTGGTGTATGCAACAAGGAGGTGAACAAGATGTCCGAATGGATTTGGATCTTGATCTGTCTCTTTGTTGGCATTAGTTTCTTTGTGATTGGTTATTTAATTCGAAAGTCGATTGCCGAGGCCAAAATTTCAAGTGCTGAGCAAGCTGCTGTACAAATCGTAGAAAATGCGAAGAAGGAAGCGGAAGCGCAGAAGAAGGAAACGGTACTCGAAGCAAAAGACGAAGTCCACAAACTCCGTACGGAAGCTGAGAGAGACATTCGTGAGCGGCGTAATGAATCACAGCGTCAAGAAAGACGTTTGCTCCAAAAAGAGGAGTCGCTGGATAAAAAGTTAGAAGCGCTAGAACGCAAAGAAGAATTAGTGGCTAGCAAAGAGAAACGGATCGATGATACACAAGAACAAATCGATTCCATCTATAAGCAGCAGCTTAGCGAGCTTGAACGAATTTCAAGCTTAACGATGGAAGACGCGAAATCTATTATTTTGTCGAATGTGGAGCAAGAAGTTCGCCACGAAACGGCACAAATGATTAAAGAGATTGAGCAGCAAGCAAAAGAAGAAGCCGACAAGAAAGCGCGTAATATTATATCACTTGCTATCCAACGTTGTGCGGCTGATCACGTGGCGGAAACGACTGTTTCAGTCGTAACCTTGCCTAACGAAGAAATGAAAGGCCGCATTATCGGACGCGAAGGTCGTAATATCCGTGCTTTGGAAACATTGACCGGTATCGATCTCATTATCGACGATACACCGGAAGCGGTCATCCTGTCCGGCTTCGACCCAATTAGACGTGAAATTGCTCGTACTTCCCTTGAGAAGCTTGTCGCTGATGGACGGATTCATCCTGCTCGCATTGAAGAGATGGTTGAGAAGTCCCGTAAGGAAGTCGATGAGCGTATCCGTGAATACGGTGAGCAAGCTACTTTCGAAGTTGGCGTTCACGGCTTGCATCCTGACTTGATCAAAATATTAGGAAGACTCAAGTACCGGACAAGTTATGGACAGAACGTTCTGAAGCACTCCATGGAGGTCGCTTACTTGACTGGCTTGATGGCAGCAGAGCTTGGTGAGGATATTACACTGGCTAAGCGAGCGGGATTGCTGCATGATATCGGCAAAGCCCTTGACCATGAGGTTGAAGGTTCACATGTTGAGATCGGCGTTGAACTGGCTAAGAAGTATAAGGAGCATCCTGTTGTTATCAACAGTATCGCTTCTCACCACGGTGATGTTGAAGCAACATCCGTTATCGCGATGCTTGTCGGAGCTGCAGATGCACTATCAGCTGCCCGTCCAGGCGCTCGTCGTGAAACGCTCGAAACCTATATCAAACGACTTGAGAAACTGGAAGATATTTCAGAATCGTTTGAAGGTGTTGAGAAATCCTATGCAATCCAAGCCGGTCGTGAAGTACGCGTAATGGTACAGCCGGAGAAGATTGATGATACAGAAGCATTCAGACTTGCAAGAGATATTACGAAGAAAATCGAGAGTGAACTCGATTATCCGGGGCATATTAAAGTTACGGTTATTCGTGAGACTCGAGCAGTTGAATATGCGAAGTAACAGCTTAATTAAATAGGCAACGATAGAAAAGTGGCTGCTTGTCAGCCACTTTTCCCGTCTGCAAGGGTAAAAGGAAGTGTGGAATTATTCATGAATGTATTATTTATAGGTGATATCGTAGGCAGTGTCGGCCGCAATGCAGTCAAGCGTGTACTGCCTGCACTTAAGAGTAAATATAATCCGCATATCATAATTGCGAATGGCGAGAATGCTGCAGCGGGACGTGGAATAACTTCAACCATAGCGAAAGAATTTTTCGAATGGGGCATTCATGGGATTACGATGGGTAATCATACTTGGGACAATAAGGATATATTTGAATGGATAGATGATGAACCAAGAATCGTTAGACCAGCCAATTACACGGAGGGCACACCTGGTCAAGGAATGGCTTTTATTAAAGCGAATGGGAAGCAGCTAGCGATCATTAATCTGCAGGGCAGAACCTTCCTACCGCCAATTGACTGCCCATTCCGCAAAGCGGAAGAGTTGATCGAAGCGGCCAAAGAGAAGACGAATAATATTCTCGTTGATTTTCATGCCGAAGCAACTTCAGAGAAAATCGCAATGGGCTGGCATCTGGCGGGCTATGCCTCCATCGTAGTAGGTACACATACGCATGTACAGACGAATGATGACACGATTCTGCCTGGCGGTACCGCTTATCTAACAGATGTAGGCATGTGTGGGCCGAAGGATGGCGTACTAGGGATGGAGCGTACTGCGGTTCTTCACAAGTTCATGACACAGCTGCCAACTAGATTCGTAGTAGATGAGGGTGCATGGCATCTGCATGCGGTATCCGTACAGATTGATGATGCAACTGGTCAAGCGGTCAAGTTCCAAAAAATCCGTCTTACCGAAGACGAATGGTTATTGATGTAACTCTTTGAATCTTCGAAAGATTTAGTCAATTCAGAACAGTTTGCAAACTCAGACAATAAAAGCAGGAATTATTTAACCTCTCTCGAATACTATTTAATAGTGGAATCCATCCATCTATTCCCGAGGAGGTACTTTTTTATGGAAGTATTAAAAGTTTCAGCAAAGTCCAATCCAAATTCCGTTGCAGGTGCGCTGGCCGGAGTTTTGCGTGAGCGCGGCGCCGCTGAATTGCAAGCCATCGGGGCGGGTGCACTAAATCAAGCGGTAAAAGCGGTAGCGATCGCACGCGGATTCGTTGCTCCTAGCGGAGTGGATCTGATATGCATACCGGCTTTTACAGATATCGTAATTGATGGAGAAGATCGTACGGCAATAAAACTTATTGTTGAACCCAGGTAGACCATAGCGAGTAGGGCTTATTCGCGGGAAGTCTGCCTGAGTTGTTGAACCTGTTTACGAAGTAGACAGGTTTTTTGCTTTGTTCCACTGTCTGCCATACATAGAACAACTATCCCTTTAGAGGTGAACGAGTGATGCGTGTTGGAATAACTGATTTTCATTGTGATGCCTTATGCAAGCTTCTGTTGAATCGAAGCTTAACATTCCGTGAGCCTGCAACGGCTGACAAGCTGGATGTAACCTATGAGCGTATGAAGCAGGCAGGAACCATACTCCAGACTTTTGCTATCTATATACCGGAGAGTATGAATGGTCGGATCGAGCCGATTCTAGAAAGTATTGATCGCTTTCATGAACATGTGCTCACCTGTCCGGATATGATGATTGTGAAATCCAAAGCAGATCTAAGCGAGTGTCTGACCTCTGACAAAATCGGTGCGATGCTCTCAATTGAAGGGGTCGATGGCTTGCAGGGCAATCTGTCGCTAATGCGGGTGCTCTACCAGCTTGGGGTTCGCGCCGCGGGTATAACATGGAATAACGCCAATTGGGCCGCAGACGGTGTTATGGAGGCTCGTGGAGGGGGTCTGACGGCGAAGGGGAAGGAGCTTGTGCAGGAATGTGACCGGATGGGAATTCTCGTAGACGTGTCTCATTTATCGGAGCGGGCATTCTGGGATACGGCTGACCTAGCCACTAGAACCATTATTGCATCCCATTCCAATGCCAGATCCGTGTTAGACCATCCCCGGAACCTGACAGATGATCAGATCAAAGCGATTATTGCCCTGCAAGGGTTAATAGGCATCACCTTTGTTCCTTATTTTGTCGCTCAAGGCGGCAAGGTTGTTATTGATGATGTGCTGCGCCATGTTGAGCATGTATGTGAGCTTGGAGGAGAGAAGCATTTGATGTTCGGCTCGGATTTTGACGGAATTGATACGTATGTAGAGAAGCTGACGCATCCAGGAGAAGTCTATTTGCTGCGTGAGGCTCTTCAGAAGCACTATTCCGAGGCGCAGACCGAGCAATTCTTAGCTGGGAATACACTGTCCTTTCTTGCGCTTCATCTGCCAGATTAAGAAGGAAGCGCATTTAATCTATATAAGTTATGAGTTTCAGCGAAAAACACTATGCGTTTTTTAAGCGTTTACATCTTGTATTTTGTTGAGCTCCCCTTTACACTTGGTGTGACTGATAAGCAATAACAGTAATGATAGTTGTTAGAAGTTATCTTGCCTATAGATATGACTTATCCATCAAAATAGAGGAGATGGGCATTTTGATTAGTCAATTGTCTTGGAAGATCGGGGGACAACAAGGTGAAGGTGTCGAAAGTACGGACCGTATTTTCTCAACGGCGCTTAATCGGCTTGGGTATTATTTATATGGGTATCGTCATTTCTCATCACGTATAAAAGGCGGCCACACGAATAATAAAATTCGCATCAGTACGCATCCCATTCGGGCAATCTCCGATGATTTGGATATCCTTGTAGCCTTTGATCAAGAGAGCATTGATTTGAATGCCACTGAGCTTCGCCCTGGCGGTGTTGTAGTAGCCGATGCTAAATTTAAGCCCGTCATACCAGACGGCGTAGATGCCCGTCTCTTCGCTGTGCCGATTACCGCTATGGCGGAAGAGCTGGGAACCTCATTGATGAAAAATATGGTGGCATCAGGCGCTTCTTGGGCATTGCTCGGACTGCCGCTCGAAGTGTTCAATAAGGCGGTTGAAGAGGAATTCGGACGTAAGGGTGCCGCTATCGTCGGTAAGAATATCGAAGCGGTTAAGCGTGGTGCAGAGTTCGTGCTCGAGCAAGCAGGCGGACCGCTGGATGAATTTAAGCTTGATGAGGCAGATGGTGAGCAGAAGCTGTTCATGATCGGGAATGAAGCTATTGGTCTAGGTTCATTAGCAGCAGGCTGTCGTCTGATGTCTGCCTATCCCATTACACCAGCTTCCGAGATAATGGAGTATTTGATTAAGAAGCTTCCAGAGTTCGGCGGTACAGTCATACAAACAGAAGACGAGATCGCAGCAGTGACGATGGCTATCGGAGCGAATTATGCTGGTGTACGCACTATGACGGCTTCGGCAGGACCTGGCCTTTCGTTAATGATGGAGGCTATAGGGCTCGCTGGAATAACAGAACAGCCGCTTGTCATCGTGAACACTCAGCGTGGAGGTCCCTCGACCGGTCTCCCAACGAAGCAAGAGCAATCGGACTTGAATGCGATGATCTATGGCACGCATGGAGAAATTCCGAAGATTGTTATAGCTCCGGCATCCATTGAAGATTGCTTTTATGATATGATTGAGGCTTTCAATCTGGCTGAGCAGTATCAAGTGCCAGTCATCGTCATGACGGATCTTCAATTGTCACTTGGCAAGCAATCCTGCGCACCGTTCGATTATAATAAAATTCAACTGAATCGCGGTAAGCTCGTGAGAGAAGGGGCAGAGCTAGAAGCCAATCAATTGTTCAAGCGTTATGAGCTTACGAACGATGGCATATCTCCACGTATTCTTCCTGGCTCCAAGAATGGAATACACCACGTAACTGGTGTAGAGCATGATGAAACGGGACGTCCATCGGAGAACGCGGTTAACCGTCAGCGAATGATGGATAAGCGATTGAACAAGCTAAGCAGCCTTCAAGTTCGTGATGCCCTTCGGGTAGATGCGCCTCACGATACGCCGGATCTGCTTGTGATCGGCATGGGGTCTACAGGCGGTACAATAGAGCAAGCCAGAGCAAGACTTGCAGAAGATGGGTTGAAGGTTAACCATGTTACGATTCGACAAATTCATCCATTTCCTTCAGAGCAGCTGCTTCCTTACTTGAAGGCTGCTGCCCAAGTGATCGTGATGGAGAACAATGCGACGGGGCAGCTAGCTGGACAAATTAAAATGAATGTCGGCTGTGCGGACAAAATCCGCAGCCTTCTTAAATATGATGGCAACCCGTTCCTTCCATCAGAAGTGTATCAAGCTTGCAAGGGACTTGCTGCAACGTCGGATTTAGCTGGCGTAAAGCCTTAAGGAGCTGAATAGAGATGGCTACTTTTAAAGAGTTCAGAAATAATGTCAAGCCTAACTGGTGCCCAGGCTGTGGTGACTTCTCCATTCAGGCAGCTATACAGAGAGCTTCTGCGAATGTAGGATTGGAGCCGGAGGAGCTTGCCGTTATATCAGGAATCGGCTGCTCAGGACGAATCTCCGGCTATATTAATGCGTATGGCTTGCACGGTATTCACGGACGCGCGCTTCCGATCGCGCAAGGAGTCAAGCTTGCTAACCGTGAGCTTACTGTTATTGCTTCCGGTGGTGACGGTGATGGCTTCGCGATCGGAATGGGGCATACCGTTCATGCGATTCGCCGGAATCTGAATATCACGTATATCGTCATGGATAACCAGATCTACGGATTGACGAAGGGTCAGACCTCGCCGCGAAGCAGTGAAGGGTTCAAAACCAAATCAACGCCGGAAGGTTCAATTGAAACGACCCTCTCACCGCTGGAGATCGCAATGTCAGCAGGAGCAACCTTCGTTGCGCAGTCCTTCTCCAGTGATCTGAAGCAGCTGACTCATCTGATTGAAGAGGGCATCAAGCATGAAGGCTTTTCTCTAATTAATGTATTCAGTCCATGCGTCACCTTTAACAAGATCAATACGTACGAGTGGTTCAAGGAGAATATCGTTAATCTGGAGCAGTTCCCGGACTATGATCCATCGAGCCGTGTCATCGCTATGAATAAAATTATGGAGACAAGCGGGATGCTAACCGGCCTCATCTATCAGAATAAAGTTCGCAAAAGCTACGAGGATCTTATTACAGGCTTCGGAACGGAAGCTTTGGCTAAACAGGACTTGAATATGACGGTAGAACAGTTCGATAAACTTGTAGCTGAATTCAAATAAATGCTATGATAAGCATGCGGCGTTAGCTGCATGCTTATTATAGCGTCATCGTAGATGAGATTAGAGGATACCCGAGAGGATGTAGAAACAAATGGAACAAAAACAAGTACCAGTTGGTGTGTCAGCCAGACACATTCATTTATCTGAGGAGCATGTCGTTATTTTATTTGGAGAAGGCTACGAGCTGACAGAGGCTAAGCCTTTATCTCAGCCAGGACAATATGCAGCGAATGAAACGGTAGCAGTAGTTGGACCGAAAGGCACATTCCCGAAGGTTAGAATTCTAGGACCAGTACGTAAGCAGACACAGCTTGAAGTATCTCGTACAGATGCATTCGCGCTAGGCGTTAATCCACCAGTCCGTGAATCTGGCAACATTGCCGGTTCTGCAGGCATTACGCTGAAAGGTCCAGCAGGCGAGGTTGTTATTGAAGAGGGCGTTATCGTTGCTGCACGTCATATTCACTTCCATACAAGTGATGCAGAGCGCTGGGGCATTGCGGACAAGCAGGAGCTTAAAGTTCGCTACGGCGGCGACCGTGGTGTTGTCTTCGAGCATGTTATTGCGCGTGTATCACCTGATTTTGCACTCGATATGCATATTGATACGGATGAAGCGAATGCTGCAGGCGTCAAAAATGGTGATCTCGCAGAGATTATCGAATAGCTTGATTGCATAACAATAACAAACAAAGGCTGGCAAGAGGCTCGAATGACGAGTCCCTTGTCAGCCTTTTTGCTGCTCGCTAGAGCTTGGTGATGAGCTGGCGGATCTGATCCGCATAATCGGTACCTAGGTTAGGATCATGCCAATAAAGAACTAGCAGATTCTCTTGTTCGTAGACAGTAGGAAGGAATACAAAGCTGGCCATCTGTTTGAAATCATTAAAGGCCTCCATGCCGCTCTGTCTTTCCACCGTGGACTGATATTCGTAAATATAAAGCTGGTCAGACATAAGCCTACTATCTGCCGGATTACCCAGCGAATAGGTGGAGGGCTGAAGCTTGTTCAACTCGAGTGGGTCAGCTAATTCTAGCGTTTGAATAGCTATCGAGTTAGCTTGGATAGCTTCTACTACTTGTTCACTTGTCAGATGTACCTCTTCAGTTGTATGGACAGAACAGCCTGTCAGCAGTATAACTGCGGCAATGAGCATCAGCTTGAATCGAGAGAGCATGTCGAACCTCCTAAATTTTGTTATCGTTCTCTTTCTAACGTGTGAGGTTTCCAATTAGTTGCATAGAGTTATCCACCAGTCTCGCCTTGGTTCCTATGATGGATATATCAATAAAGGATATGTTATAATTTCCTAATGGACTAATAACCTATGTATTGCACTAATTTGATATAGAAAGAAGTGATCTGGCAATGACGAAGGAGAGCCCAAACTCAGTGGACTTACAATCCGTCAAGGGCGATAAGGACTACTCCAAATATTTCGATTTTAGCGATGCAAAGGTTCTGAGTGAAGAGGATGGCAAAATTACCTATCGCTTAAAGGGACGCAATATTCAAATTAATGCTGCTCCGAGCCATAGGGATGAGAAAAAGCGCGGCAAGGAAGATATTGAGGTACATTATGATTTCTCCATACCCGAAGAGCTTCAGACGCTCGGAGTAGGGAAATTTTATTTAATACAGACCTACGGCTGTCAGATGAATGAGCATGATACCGAGGTTATGAAGGGCATGTTCGAGCAGATGGGCTACACGGCGACAGAGGATCGGAAGCAAGCAGATGTCGTCCTGCTCAATACTTGTGCGATTCGGGAGAATGCAGAGGATAAAGTATTCGGAGAATTAGGTCATCTTAAGATGCTCAAGCAAGAGAAGCCAGGATTACTGCTCGGCGTGTGCGGCTGTATGTCGCAGGAGGAATCGGTCGTCGGACGGATACTCCAGAAGCATGCGTTTGTAGATATGATCTTCGGCACGCATAACATTCATCGTCTGCCTATGCTCCTTCAGGATGCTTACTTCAGCAAAGAAATGGTTGTTGAGGTGTGGTCCAAAGAGGGCGATATCATTGAGAATATGCCGAAGAAGCGGGAAGGCATGCGCGCGTGGGTTAACATTATGTACGGCTGTGATAAATTTTGTACCTATTGCATTGTACCCTATACACGAGGGAAGGAACGCAGCAGGCGCCCAGAGGATGTCATTGCTGAGGTTCGCGAGCTTGCTCGGCAGGGCTTCAAAGAAATTACGCTGCTGGGCCAGAACGTTAATGCTTATGGGAAGGACTTCGAGGATATCGATTATCGCTTCGGTGATCTGATGCTGGATATGGCCAAAATCGATATTCCGCGCGTACGCTTCACGACCAGTCACCCGCGTGATTTCGATGATTATCTCATCGAGGTGCTTGCACGAGGCGGCAATCTCGTAGAGCATATCCATCTGCCCGTCCAATCAGGCAGCACAGAAGTATTGAAGCGGATGAGCCGTAAATATTCCCGTGAAATGTACTTAGAGCTCGTTCGCAAAATTAAATCAGCGATCCCGAATGTTATGCTATCCTCGGATATTATTGTTGGCTTCCCAGGTGAGACGGAGGAGCAGTTCGAGGATACCCTTTCACTCGTGCGAGAAGTAGGGTATGATTCAGCTTATACGTTCATTTATTCACCGCGTGAAGGAACACCGGCAGCAAGCATGGATGACAATGTGCCGATGCAGGTCAAGAAACAGCGTCTGCAGCGCTTGAACGCCCTTATGGCAGAGATGAGCCGAGAGAGTCATGAGCGGCTGATAGGCAATGTAGTGGAAGTGCTGGTAGAGGGAGAGAGCAAAAATAATTCGGATGTGCTGGCAGGACGCACGCGTACGAATAAGCTTGTTCACCTGGATGGACCGAAGGAATGGATTGGACAATTTATACTTGCTCGGGTAATAGAAGCCAAAACGTGGTATATTAAAGCGGAGCCACTGGAGATTCATTCCGGTCAAGAAGCTGTATCCTAACGTAAACAATAGGAGAGATGATAGATGTCAGAGCAAACCGCAGTTAACCAATCGCATGCCCATGATCATGACCACGATCATGCAGGAGGATGCGGTATTCCTACGTTCAATACACGTGATCTACTCGTCCGCGAGGATATTACGAAGAAAGCACAGGAGCTGGCAGGGTTAATCTTCACTTCCGAGGAAGTGCAGCATTACCGCCGGGCAGAGCAGCAGATTAACGGAAACACAAGAATTCAAGCGCTGATTGCACAAATTAAGAAAAAGCAAAAAGAGCTTGTAGCGTTCGAAACGACGTTCAAAAATGAGCAAATGGTTAAAAAAATAGAAGCTGAAATGGAAGTTTTGCAGGATGAGCTGGATGGTATCCCTATCGTCAGCGAGTTCCAGCAGAGTCAATCGGATATCAATTATTTATTGCAGCTTGTTATTTCAATTGTTCGGGACACCGTATCGGACAAAATCAATGTGGAATCGGCTTCGGTCGAAGCACCAGAAGAATGTGATTAATCGATTAGGCGCTTGTCAGCAAATGACAAGCGCTTCTATTAACTTAAGCGGAAAAGAGGAGAACTTCAATGATCCCATTTACATTTTATAACCCTACTCGACTGTATTTCGGTGAAGGACAGCTGAATCAGCTGACAGCAGAAGCAAGACAATTGGGCCAAAAAGTTCTTCTGGTATATGGCGGCGGAAGTATTAAACGCAACGGTCTATATGAGCAAGTCATTGGCAAGCTTACAGAAGCGGGCTGTACGATAACGGAATTGAGTGGCGTGGAGCCGAATCCTCGAATATCCACAGTGCGACGCGGAGCTGAGCTATGCCATACTGAATCCATCGACTGGGTTCTTGCTGTTGGTGGAGGCAGTACGATCGATTGCGCCAAAGCGATTGCTGTTGCAGCGAAGTATGACGGTGATTTCTGGGATATTGTTGCGAAGAAAGCTGGGGCAACAGGCGCTTTGCCGCTGGGTACTGTACTTACACTTGCCGCAACGGGTTCAGAGATGAACGCTGGGTCGGTTATTACAAACGAAGAGACGCTTGAGAAGCATGGGTGGGGCAGTGTATATGCTTATCCTACATTCTCAGTATTGGATGCTGCTTTTACAGCAAGTGCGCCTAAGGATCATACGGTATATGGCATGGTTGATATGATGTCTCATGTATTCGAGCAATATTTCCATCACGATGCAGCTACTCCTGTGCAAGATGGGTTCTCCGAATCCATTATGCGTACAGTTGTAGCAACAGCTCCTAAGCTGGTGAATGATCTGACTAATCTGGAGCATCGTGAGACGATATTGTATTGCGGGACAATGGCGCTCAATGGCATCCTATCCATGGGTGTGCAAGGGGATTGGGCTAACCATGATATGGAGCATGCCGTATCAGCCGTGTATGATATCCCGCATGGCGGCGGTCTAGCGATTCTGTTCCCGAACTGGATGACCTATGTGCTTGAGGATAATGTGGAAAGGTTCCGTCAGTTCGCTGTGAACGTATTCGATGTAAGTGAAACAGGCAAGTCCGATATCGAGATTGCCCGTGAAGGTATTGCTAAGCTTCGCGAATTCTGGAATTCAATCGGTGCGCCATCGCGTCTGGCTGATTACGACATTGATGACAGCAGACTCGAAGAGATGGCTGAGAAAGTAACTGGAGAAGGAACGCGGGGGTATTTCCGCAAGCTGACGAAGGAAGATGTCATTGCGATCTACCGTATGTCTCTGTAATCTATATAACAAACAGCAGGCTGGAGCGATGCTCCAGCCTGCTGTTTGTCGTTATACGATTGTAGTTGGGGCAGAAGGAGCTTTGTCTGCTGTCTTCATTGACGATTGGATGCGGAGAATGTAAGGTTTGAGAGAGAGCGTTAATAATACGGCAATAGCAGATTTGATCGCATCGCCTGCAAGGAAGGGATAGCAGCCGTTAACCATTGCTTTGGTGAATGACCAGCCCGTTACATGCATGAGCCATGGAATACCAGGAACATAGGCGAAGAAGGAACCGAATAGCTCAAAAATAACGAACAAGACGATGATCGATAGGGTCCGGTTCTTGTGCAGCAGAGGGCTTAGCAAGGCGGTGCGTGTGGCAAAGCCAATGAGCAGAGCGCAGAATGGGAAGGCCCATATAAAGCCGCCTGTCGCTCCGGTTAGCGTAGCAAAGCCTCCCTGACCATTCAGAAGTGGCAGTCCAGTAGCCGTTAGTAAAATGACGATGAAGATCGCGAGGAAGCCATTGCGCGGACCTAGAAAGGCGCCTGCCAATGTAACAGCCAGAGTCTGCAGCGTGATGGGTACAGGAAGACCAATCTTGATCTGGATCGAGCTCATCACAATAAACAAAGCTGCGAATAAGGCGATAAATACGATACTGCGGATATTATTGCTGCGGGTCATGTTATTCATCTTCTCCTTTAAGTTTCATCTTGCAATTGCAATATGTATGTTAACCATTTATATTTAATATTGGTTAACAAATCGAATTTTAGCATAGCTTTTAGCTTTGGGGAAGAGGTTGGGTGAAATATTTTTGGGGAAATTAATGATTGAATTGATAGATTTGTCTGTGAAGCCGCAGGTATATGAGGATAGAACCGATTTACCTTATATGGTGAAGGATATACATATCCGTATCGAGGAAGGCGAATGGATTACGCTAATTGGCCGCAACGGAAGCGGGAAGAGTACACTCGCAAAGGTACTAGCGGGCTTCCATGTCGGAGAGGTCAGCGGAATTGTGGATAGAAGAACGGATGCCAAAAAGCGTGCGAATGAGGTTCCGATCGTCATGCAGCAGCCGGATGCATCCATGGTAGGAGCTACTCCGTGGGAAGACATTATTCTAATGCTGGAGCAGCATGAGGTAGAAAGCAGTCTTATTCCATCGCTTGCAGCGCATGCCCTAAACCGTACGGGGATGCTGGCAAGAGCGCATCAAGCAGTAGGTACGCTGTCTGGCGGCCAGAAGCAGTTGACAGCAATAGCAGGCTGCCTAGCAGTAGAAGCACCGATGCTTGTACTAGATGAGCCTACGGCGATGCTGGACCCGGAAGCCGCTATGGCCGTTCTGGAAATCGTGCGTAAGCTGCACCAATCGGGCGTCACCGTCATCTGGATTACTCAGAAGCTGGAGGAGCTATTGCCCAGTGATCGAGTTGTCGCTATGGAGCGGGGAGCTATCGTATATGATGGCGCTGCTGAGCTATTCTATGCTCGAAGGGAACATGGTGAGCAGATAGAAGAAACGTATATAAATGGACAGATTGAGCAAAGAGATGAGCTGCGTGTGAATGGACATGGTAAGCAAAGAAATGGACAGGTTGAACAGGGATATAGGGATATGAGGGGCAGCGCAAGTATATGTGAAAGACTTGGTCTGGAAGCCCCTTATGTGGTTCAGACTGCATGGGAGCTTGAACGCTTGGGCATGCGGTTCGAACAGCTTCCAATGACGCCGGAAATGCTCATTAAGGCGGTGCAGCCGGTATGAACGGGAATTGGCAGCTGGAAGGCGTTGAGGTTGCTGCATCCGGAGAGAAGAGTCGAAGGATACTGGAATCGACGGATTTGACGTTCAATGAGGGGAAGATCACACTGCTTCTGGGAAGCAATGGCTCTGGGAAGTCGACGCTGCTGGAGACGATGGCAGGTCTTCGTCCGTTAGCAAGCGGTCGAATTAGGCTAGGAGATCAAGCATTGTGGGTAAGCAGGAAAGGCCGGAGGAAGACGTTAGACCGTTCCGTTCTCATGCAGACTGGTATATCGCTTCAGCAGTCCGAGTCGCAGTGGTTCTCAGCGACAGTGAAGGATGAATTCTATTATTCGCTGAAGGCCTATAAGCTGGACAAAGCGGAGCAGGATCGCCGAATCATTGAGGCGATGGATGCTGTTGGGCTGCCAGAGGAGCTGCTGGCACGCGATCCTTGGACGCTCAGCGGCGGGCAGCAGCGCCGGCTGTCGCTGGGCTGCTTGCTAGCATGCCAGCCGCAATGGCTGCTGCTGGATGAACCATCGGCAGGGCTCGATGCCGATGGCATTCGCCGACTGTGCGCGGTGCTATCTGCGCTCAGGAAGGCGGGGCGCGGAGCGATCGTGGCAACGCACGATCTCGATGCGCTGCTGCCGCTCGCGGACGAGGTCGTCGTGCTCTCCGGCGGCTCGGTCCGCGAAGCGGCTCCCGCGGCAGCGTGGGCGCTGGCGCACGCACAGGGTGCCGCCGCGCCGCAGGCGCAGCGGGCGCTCGCGGAGCTGCGCGCCGCGGGCTATGCGCTGCCAGCGCCCGCGCATAGCGGCGGCGCTGGGGCGCCTTGGCCGCCGCCGCAGGCGCTCGCGGCGGCGCTCGCTGCTGCTGCGCAGCAGCAGCGGCCGGCCGTGCGCGAGCCGGCCGGCCCGGCGGCGCCGGCAGCTGCGCTGGCGCCGCAAGGCCCACCCGCGCGGCGCGAAGACATCGCCGCGCCGCCGCAGAACCGCCTCGCTACGCGGTTTGACCCGCGAGCGCTCATTATCGCGTACCTGCTGCTTGCATCCGCGGTACTGCTCCAAGGCAGCTGGGCGGGGCTTGCCGCCGCCGCTGCTATTACTGCAGCGGTATTATTCCCGCTGCGAGCACAAATAAGGCCCTGGATCAGAGCGATCCGGGCCTACATCATTATGCTTGCCGTCATCGCCTTCATCGCCGGCATTCAGCTCATGCCGCTCTTGTTCGAATGGGACAAGGCGATGACGACGATATTCCGCTTCAGCGGTCTCTTGCTGGCCATGCTCCTAGGCATGCCGCTGATCGCCCTGATGACGCCGCTGCGCGTGCAGCGGTCACTCGAGCAGACCTTCGGCTGGATGAGCCGCTTCGGCGTTCCTGTCACATCCTTCGCGCTGACAATAACCTTAATATTCCGCTTCATTCCACTGCTGGCGGGAGAGTGGGAGCGCTTCGCCAAGATCGCCCATGCGAGAGGCAAAGCCTCTACAGCAACAGGCTCCGTACCGTTATCGATGATTATGTCCGCCGTTATTCCTTACGTCCGGTCGATGTTAAGACTAGCGGAGCATATGGCCGATGCGCTCGAGGCGAGGGGAATTGGGCAAGCAGGCGTTAAGCCAACAAGAGGGTTCACGCTGAGGTTCAGTCTAACCGACGGTCTGATTGTCCTTGTTGCGGGGCTAGCCGCAGCTTTCCTCTATTATTTGGCCAACGTTTGATTCGTAGAAATGAGATGCTGCCTGCTGTCGCTTCTATGCCAGACAGAGCAGAGCGCTAGAGCGATAGCGCCTAAGGCACCGCCGAAGGCGAAGCCGCTATTCAGCCCCCAGCTATCATTCAGCCAGCCAGCAAGGAAGGGACCGGAGAACATGCCAACCGCATATACGGCTTGGTATAAGCCCATGGCAGTTGCCCTGCCTTGAATCTCCACGTCTCTAATGGCAAGACCCAGCAGGAGGGGAATATGAAGGCCTTGTGCGAACCCGTTAACGGCTTGTGTGGCTAGCAGGACTCCGAATGAGGACACGTAGCACAGGGCAACAGTACACAATGTGCTGAGCAGGAAGCCGATGCCGATCGTACCCCAATTGCCGTAGCGGGGTGCGAATAGGCGTGCGGTGAAATGAGAGGCAACGGCATGCGGCAGCATGAACGCGAGCACCAGCAAAGTCAGCTCAAAGCCGCTGGCTCCCAGCGCTTCTGCCTTAAGAGGTGTGAAGCCGAACATCGTAATGAATAGAATGCCATGCGCCAGCACAGATAGCAGTGATACTCGAAGCAGCAGCCGCGTCCGGAGAACATCCCTAATTCGGGCAAAAGAAATGCCGCTGCGTTCCTGTCCTGCTCCAGTCGATTCCTTTAGCAGCAATGAGAGCAGGAAGCCCGAGGCAGCAATAACAGCGCCCAGCACGAATGGTGCGGATGCTCCTAACGTTTCAACAGCCCAGCCGCTGATCAGCATGCCGAGCATTTGCCCAGTAACGATCATTACGCTTATATTGCCCATCGCCTTCGGTGCATCCTCAGCTTCAAAAAATTGCGCATACATCACCGTAAAAGCAACCCATGTCGATGCGCATATGCCTGCCATCGCCCTTCCTCCGAGCGGCCAGAACCAATGTCCTGGCATGAGGAAGAGAAGGCAGCTGATACAAGCGCTTACCATACCTATCATAATAAAAAGCTTCCGTTTGCCGAGGCGATCGGACAGCATGCCGATGGGGAAGCGAATTAGCATTTGTACGAAGCCGTAGCTGCCGAGCACGATTCCTATAAGCTGCAAAGACAGTCCGCTCGCGCTCAAGTGCTGCGGCAGAATCGGCACATATACATACATGGAAACCCAGAACATAATTGTGATCCATACAAATAACATTCGCTGAAGATGAGATCTTGCCGTCATGTATAAGCCCCCTTTCCAATATACTTTATACAACGTATTCCACCGTGTCACTCCTTAATTGATAAGCGGAAGAAACCTTTTACAGGCTCGACACGTATATAGGGATGGAATTGTTAAAGATTTCTATTTCAGTGCTAGGGGTGCTGCTTGTTGAGCGGACAAAATTCCAGGCCAAGAACATGGAAGAAGGAACTGCGCGAATGGGTATTATCCCTGCTAACTGCCATCATCATTGCGATGCTGTTCCAGAATTACGTGTACGCACAATCTGAAGTTCAGAACATCTCGATGCAAAATACGCTTGTTGCTGGACAAAGGCTGATCGAGGACAAATGGTCGTATCGCTTCACTCAGCCAGAGCATGGAGATGTTGTCATTATTAATGGACCGGAAAGTGCAGTCAGGCTGGTGAAACGAGTCATCGGCGTGCCGGGTGATGTCATTGATGTGCGAGAGGGAGATGTTTATCTGAACGATCAGCTCCTGATTGAGCCTTATGCCAAAGGTGATACCTACTCGTCAGGGACAGCATTCCCGCTTACTGTGCAAGAAGGACAGCTGTTCGTGATGGGAGACAATCGCGAGCATAGTCAGGATAGCCGGGCTTTAGGGCCGATTTCCATGAAAAGCATCGAAGGCAAGGTTGTATTCCGCATCTGGCCACTTACGAAGATTGGAACCATACATTAATCTTACTTACATACAAGAGTACGGAAATGCCGTGTACAATAATGAAATGTGCTATGGGAATAAATCATTTGCTTGCCGCTTCGCCAAGCTTATCAGGCTGGAGCTGCAAATCGTTCAACGGCCGGCCGCCCTATGGCCGGCTTTTTTTATAAGGAATAGAGGTTCCGCGAACACAATAGTAAATTTAAGACTTTTTGCATCTGTTAATATATTTGTAAGAATTGGTTTAATCTCCGTTTATATTTACCGTTTATGATAAAACCTAGAGTAAATGAATTATAGGATTAAGGCGTGATGCTGTTGTCCATTAGAAGAAAGCTGTATTTATCTTTTCTTACGATGGTAGTCGTCCCTTTCATTGCGATAAGTGCACTTATGCTCCTCATTATTCATTCAGTGGGTACAGAGGATGTAAGAAAGTATTTCGATGAGGAAGGCAACATCGGGTATCGTCAGGCTTTTGTCGCTGGGGGATTAGATTATGTGCTTCACAACGATCCAGCACAAATCGAGCAGCCTGAGTATCTGGAGAAGATTGAAACGGAAATGTCCAAGGCGAATGCAGGCTTTGTTTTGATCAAGAATGGTCAGATTCAGGTAGTTTCCTCCTATCTGGAGCACATTTCGAATGATGAGGATTGGCTTGAGATGTTGGGAACAGCGCCTACAAAGGTAACTTATAACCAGTATAGGTTCCAGACGAATGTGATGGTGTTCAAGTATGCTGACGGGACCGAGGGCCAAGCGCTGCTGCTTCTCCGTATAGATGTTATACCAGTGTATTGGAAGCCCATATTCCTGCTAGGTGTGCTGGTTATCATTGGCTTAACGAGTCTACTGCTGTCCTACTTCGTTTCTAGAAGTATTATTTCTCCTATACAATCGTTGAAGAAAGCGGCTTTGTATATGAAGGAAGGCGATTTGACACATCCCGTCAAGGTCAAGGCGACAGGGGAGCTGAGCCAATTAAGTGTCGCTTTTGAAGAGATGAGGGTCAGGCTGAAGCAGTCCATTGATCAGAGCTTGCAGTATGAAGACAATCGCAAAATGCTGCTGTCCCACATCTCTCATGACTTGAAAACACCGATCTCCGCGATCAAAGGCTATGTAGAAGGCATTATTGACGGTATTGCCAATACAGAAGAAAAGCGGGAGAGGTATATGAGTACGATTTATCGCAAGGCAACGGATATGGACAGATTAATCGATGAACTGTTCTTATTCTCCAAGCTGGATTTGCATAAAGTGGCATTTGACTTCAAGGTCATTGACTTGCGAAGATACGTGCATCATTTCATGGAGGAACAGATATTTGAGATGGAAAAAGAGGGGATCACCTTGGTGATTCCGGAGTGGGAGGCTTCTCAGACACCTTTGCTTGTTGCTGCGGATTCCGAGAAGATAAGCAGGGTGTTGACGAATATTTTGAACAATAGTGTCAAGTATATGGGCCAACATCGCAGTAGCGAAGGCAACAAGATCACCATCACGATAGCCGAGCAGAAGCAACAAGCCATTGTCATCTTAGAGGATACTGGACCCGGTATTGAAGAGGTTGACCTGCCGTATATATTCGATGGATTCTACAGAGCAGAGCAGTCTCGGAATTCCGAAACAGGAGGCAGCGGCTTAGGCCTAGCTATTGTGAAGCAAATAATAGAAGGGCACGGCGGCCGAGTGTGGGCAGAGAACCGGGGAACGATTGGACTGAGATTCTTCCTTACATTACCGGTATCGGTTCCAGTGCCGTCAAAGATGGTGAGTGAGCATGAAGAAGATATTCATAATTGAAGATGAACGAGCTATTGCAGAGCTAGAACGTGATTATCTCGAGAGTCACGGCTTCTCAGTTCAGATTGAAGGGAGGGGAGACATCGGTCTTCAGAAAGCGCTGGAAGAACCATTTGACCTTATTATTCTAGATTTGATGCTGCCACGAATGGATGGATTCGAGATATGCCGGCAAATCAGACAAGTGAAGGACATTCCTATTCTCATGGTAACAGCCAAGAAGGAAGATATTGATAAGATTAGGGGACTGGGACTTGGAGCAGATGATTATATGACCAAGCCCTTTAGTCCAAGTGAGCTAGTCGCGAGAGTCAAGGCTCACTTGTCCCGTTATGATAGATTGACCGGTGATAAAGACAAACACCAGGATCAAGTTCATATTCGTGGTCTGATCATAGACAAGCCTTCCCGGCGGGTCACCATTAATGAGCAGGAGGCGATGCTAACAGCGAAGGAATTCGATGTGCTGCTGCTGCTCGCATCTCATCCCAATCGAGTGTTTGAGAAGGAAGAGCTGTTCGAGCGTGTCTGGGGCTACGACTCCGTTGGCGATATCGCTACCGTTACCGTCCATATTCGAAGGCTTCGGGAGAAGATTGAGCATGACCCTTCCAACCCTCAGTACATTGAGACAATATGGGGCGTAGGCTACAGATTTAAAGTGTAAAAAAAGGCTTAAAAAGTGGTTTTGCTGAGCAAAACCTTATAGAGAATGCTTACGATGCTGGTTTTGCTACGCAAAACCTTAAGGAGTGGAACAATGAAAAGTATTATAAAGTTTTCTTTGAATAACAAATTTGCTCTATGGATACTTACGCTTCTCGTTTTATTTGCGGGTCTTTATTCCGGCTTGAACATGAAAATGGAAACATTGCCTGACATTACGGTACCAATTGTAAGTGTAACGACGGTTTATCCAGGTGCTGCGCCTGAAGAGGTGATGGAGAAGGTGTCGAAGCCTATCGAGCAGCGGACACGTAACCTCAATGGCGTGAATTCCGTTACTTCAACCTCTTACGAGAATGCTTCATCCATCGTTATTGAATATAGCTATGAGACAGATATGGAGGCTGCAGCTGCAGAAGTGAAGGAGATTCTGTCCGATCTGTCCCTGCCAGAAGGCGTGCAGGACCCTTCCGTATCACGAATCAGCTTGAACGCTTTCCCAGTCATGTCGCTTAGTGTATCCAACGACAATCTGGACCTCGAGCAGTTAACGAAAGAAGTTGAAATGAATATTCTTCCTATGTTCGAAGGAGTAGAGGGTGTAGCCAGCGTTCAGATTTCGGGGCAGAATGTGAAGGAAGCACAGCTTACTTTCAATCCGGAAGAAATGGCTAAATACGGGCTTACTGAAGATACGGTCAAAGGTATTATTCAGGGTTCAGCTCTAAACGTTCCACTTGGAGTATTTGAATTCGGCGATTCCGAGAAGACACTTCTCGTTGACGGAAACATAACAACCGAAGAAGATTTGAACAACATTGAAATCCCTTATACTCCCGTAGGTGTAGGTGCAGGTGCAGGTGCAGGTGCAGGTGCAGCGGGTCAGCAAGCTGCAGGCGGAGCAGCAGCACCTAGTGCTGGTGTAGGCGCCAATATTGGGCTTCCTACGGTTAAGCTTAGTGAAGTAGCAAGTCTTGAAGTCATCGGCAAAGCCGATTCCGTATCCCGTACGAATGGTAAAGATTCCATTGGTATTTCGATCGTAAAAGCAGCTGATGCGAATACGGTTGACGTGGTTAATTCCGTGAAGGATGAGATGAAGCAGCTGGAGGAGGACAACGATGGACTTAGCATCGTAACGACTCTGGACCAAGGTAAACCCATTGAAGAATCGGTAGAAACGATGATTAGCAAAGCGGTTATCGGTGCTATCTTCGCCGTATTCATTATCTTAATCTTCCTGCGCAATATTCGTTCCACAATTATTGCTGTCGTATCGATTCCGCTCTCAATCTTGATGGCACTGCTTGCCTTAAGTCAATTCGATGTAACGCTGAACGTTATGACACTAGGGGCCATGACAGTTGCGATCGGTCGGGTAATTGATGACTCGATTGTCGTTATCGAGAATATATACAGACGTATGGCGCTTCCGGGCGAGAAGCTCAAAGGCAAAGAGCTGATGCTGGATGCAACACGCGAGATGTTCGTTCCGATTCTGGCATCTACCATCGTTACGATTGCTGTATTCTTGCCGCTTGGTCTTGTATCAGGTATGATCGGGGAAATCTTCCTGCCGTTCGCATTGACGATTGTCTTCGCACTGCTTGCATCACTTCTTGTTGCGATTACAGTCGTACCAATGCTTGCGCACATGATGTTCCGTAACGGGATCAAAGCTGGCAAACAGCATGAAGAGAAGCCAAGCAGATTGGCGAAATGGTACCAAGGCGTGCTTAATTGGTCATTGGGCCATAAAGCAGTTGCCCTAGGCATCTCTGTTGTTCTGCTCGTAGGAAGCTTATTCCTAGTACCGGTTATTGGTGTCAGCTTCATCGACAGCGGTGAAGAGAAGTCTATGATTGTTACTTATAACCCTACTCCAGGCGAGACTTTGGAGCAGGTAGAAGCAATGGCACTGGAAGCAGAGAAAGCAGTTATGTCTCGTGAAGGTATAAGCATTGTTCAATATTCAGTTGGCGGTTCCAATCCAATGAGCCCCGGAGCTTCTAAGCAAGCGTTGTTCAATATCGTCTATGAAGAGGATTACAAAGGCTTCACAGAAGAGAAGGATAAGGTTGTTGAAACCCTGCAAGGACTTGGTGGTACTGGTGAATGGAAGCAGCAGGACTTCACAGGCGGAGGCTTGGGCGGATCAGGAGTATCTCTGCTCGTCTACGGCCCTGATATGCAAGCTCTTCAGCCAGTAGTAGAGGATCTTAAAAACAGATTGGTAGAGAACAAAAACCTATCTAACGTAGATACAAGCTTATCTACTACGTATGAGCAATACAAAATCGTTGCTGATCAAGAGAAGCTCAGCAAGCTGGGACTTACAGCCGGACAGGTTGCGATGGCACTGAGCCCCGTTCGCGAGAATCCTGTGTTAACGACGATTGAGAAAGATGGCGAAGAGCTTAATGTGTACGTGAAGGTAGAACAGACCACATACACAACCAAAGCGGATCTGGAGAATGTGAAGCTCATGTCTCCACTTGGCGCTGAAGTATCACTGAAGGATGTAGTTACGATTGAAGAAGGAGAATCCCCGAATACGATCACGAGAAATAATGACCGTATCTATGCGGAGGTTTCCGCTGATGTAACATCCTCCGATGTAGGAACCGTATCTGCGGACCTGCAGACGATGATCGATGGAATGGATCTTCCCGCAGGTATCTCGATTGATATGGGCGGCGTAACAGAGCAAATTAATGAGTCCTTCACACAGCTTGGATTAGCGATACTTGCAGCTATTGCAGTTGTATATCTAGTACTTGTTATTACATTCGGTGGAGCATGGACACCATTCGCAATTCTGTTCTCACTTCCGTTCACCATTATCGGAGCGCTAGTAGGCCTATGGATCGCAGGCGAGACGATAAGTGTGACTGCATTGATCGGAGCATTGATGCTGATAGGTATCGTGGTTACGAATGCGATCGTATTGGTCGACAGGGTTATTCACAAAGAGAGAGAAGGTCTCTCTGTACGTGAGGCGCTTCTTGAAGCAGCCGGAACAAGGCTTCGTCCAATTCTGATGACGGCAATTGCAACTGTCGGCGCACTTCTGCCGCTTGCACTTGGCTTCGAGTCAGGTGGACTAATCTCCAAAGGTATGGCGATTACCGTAATTGGCGGTCTGATCAGCTCGACGCTGCTGACGCTTATTATTGTTCCAGTCGTCTATGAGTTCTTGAATCGCAAGAAAAAGCCTCGTGTTGCTGAATAACACAAGGATATAGAAGAATGGGTGGAGCAAGTGGTGCAAACCATTAGTTCCACCCTTTTTTTGTCGTTAGGAAGGCTAGCAACATTGCGCGGATCGGAATCGTTATTGTATTCAGAAGGATGATAAAAGGGAGGTTATGTGTATGGGAATGCTGCAGCAACGTCCGATTAAACGATCAAGAGCTAGATTGACGGTGGGCAGATGGTGGTTTAAGACTAAAAGGTATGTCCAATGGATATCAGCAAATAAACGTATGGCGAAGGCAAAATCTGAAGAATTGCTTCCGCATACAGCCTTCCAGCACAGTACGCCTTTACTGAGACAGCTGCGCAATGTAGACATGTGGCTGCAGACGAATAAAATAGTTAATTTGCGTATTGCTGCAAGTCAATTAGATGGCCTGCTGCTTCAGCCTGGAGAGACGTTCTCTTATTGGCAAACAATCGGTAAGCCGACACGGGGAAAGGGCTATGTAGATGGCATGGTGCTGTTCTATGGCGCTTACAAGACTGGAGTCGGAGGAGGGTTATGTCAGATGTCTAATCTGATTTATTGGATGACGCTGCACACGCCGCTAGTTGTGACTGAGCGTCATCGCCACAGCTACGATGTTTTTCCCGATTCAGGCCGCACTCAGCCATTCGGGAGCGGGGCTACCTGTGCGTATAATTATCTGGATCTGCAAATTCACAATTCAACCACAGCAACCTATCAACTGTCGATCCAATTGACAGATGAGCACCTGGTAGGCCAGTGGCGCTGTTCCCATCCTCCTCTACATCAATATGAGGTGTACGAGAAGGATCATCGAATAACCTTGGGGCACTGGGGAGGCTATGTGCGCAATAATACGATACATAGACGCAAGCTGAATTCCGCTAGAGAATGTGTGATGGATGAATACATAACCAGCAACGAGGCGTTGATGATGTATTCTCCACTGCTGAAACCTGTAGGCAATGAATAATGAATAGCTATTGCATCATGAGGCCAACCTATTGGTAATGACTGATAGGAAGGTGGCGTATGTAGGGATGCGCATAGGAATAATAGGGATGGTATTAACAGCTTTAATCGTATTCGGAAGCCTGACAGGCTTTCATACAGCTCAAGCTGCTCAAGCGCAGGAGCCGGCCTATGCCAAATATGGCAAGCTGGCTATGCAGGAGACTGCTAAGAAATATAAAGCGGATATTGTGGATTACAAATACGAGGGTCATTTTCCGCAAAAGGGTCACGTCGTAGAGGAGCGCTTTGTGCTATGGCTTCGCGAGGGCAAGGAGCAGTTCGGGGTGAGGGTATCTATTCAAGTTGATCAGAGCTCTGATCAGGTTCAGCGGATACAATTCGATAAGCTCGGAGGCAAACGCTGACGGTTCCAAATAAAATGAAACATAGAAGCGAATCAAAGCGTACTACCTGTTAATACCAAATTATTGTTTCTGCTTAAGAAGCGAGGGGGAGCTCTTATATGTTAATTACGACTACACCAACCATTGAAGGACGTCCAATTATGGATTACGTAGGAATCGTGACAGGGGAAGCGATAATGGGAGCGAACGTCGTTCGTGATTTCTTCGCATCCATCACTGATATTGTCGGAGGTCGCTCAGGCGCCTATGAGAGCAAGCTGAAGGAAGCGCGCGACGTTGCATTTGAGGAGATGAAGCAGCAGGCGTCTAGAATTGGCGCAAACGCAGTTGTTGCAATAGATATTGATTATGAAGTGATTCGTGATGGCATGCTGATGGTAGCGGTAAGCGGTACGGCTGTTCGTATATAAAATAAATCAAATAGAGCGGATTGCCTTGGAGCTCATTCCAATGCAATCCGTTTTTTTGATGGTTGCAACATAATTCGCAACCTTTCTATTGGAATATCCGTTAAAATAAGGATAAGTATATCAGATAGAGAGGGGCTAGAAGTGGTGAGCCGAATGCTGTTGAATATGAAGCGTGTAGTCGTATTAATGTTATTGTCCGGCTTAGTTGGAGCTCTGATCTTCAGTGACGGGACAGCTCAAGCAGATACCAAGCAGGGGATAGAGCTGCAGACGAGCGTTGGCTACCAAGGAACGGTGAAGGAAGGCGAATGGACTCCAGTCCGATTGACGCTAACGAACACGACGAACGAGGATCTGATAGGGGAAGCCTTCTTATCGGTGGTATCGTCTTATGGCGGACATACGACGGATTATGTCGTTCCAGCGGAGCTGCCAAAAGGGACAGCTGTTGAATTGACGATAGCCATTCCAGGTGTTCCATTGAACAAGAATAACAATCGAATTGGCTTCTACAAGGGCACGTTCAAAGATGGCGAGCTGATCGATATCGTGAAGGGAAGCTCCTATATTGACAATGCAACAACGACTCAGAGCTATACGATTGGCGTCGTTGCCAGTGATCCTGATACATTGAATTTCATGCCAGCGCTTAATTTGCGCGGCTATAATCTTACTGTGGTTCCTGTTAAGCCAGAGATGCTGCCGAATGAAGCAGAATTGCTGGATAGTTTCAATGCGTTGGTTATTAATGATATAGCTACTTCGGATTGGAGCGAGCAGCGCGTAGATGCGATTGGGAATTGGGTTCGAAAAGGAGGTACGCTACTGCTGTCAGGCGGTGCAGGCTATAGCAAGACTGCAGCGGCCTTCGAAGGGATAGCTCCAGTCAAGGCTAACGGCACAGCAAGCATTGCAAATGCTGAAGAGCTTGAGGCTGTCGGAGGTGTTTCTCTGGAGACACAACAGCCTATCACCGTTTCTACAGGAAGTGTTGTAGAAGGAAGTACGGGATTGTCGGCAGACAATGTTCCGCTTACCGTGACTCGTCAGATTGGTCTCGGGAACGTTGTATATGTTGCATTCGATCCTTCCTTAGAACCATTTGCTTCATGGAAAGGAAGCGAAGCGATATTCGCACGGCTGCTGCAGAATAGCTTGATTCCGCTGCAGCCAGGATTAATCTTGAATGCTGATACATCATTCTGGAACATGGATTATCTGGTCGATAGATTTCCATCCATTAAACCGCCTAATTTCACTTTATTATTAGTGATATTCATCTGTTATATGGTGGTCGCAGCGCCAATTCTCTATTTGGTCCTGCGCAAAACCGATCGCAGGGAATGGACATGGTGGCTCGTACCCGTATTGTCTATCGTGACAGGAATTGCGATCTTTTATTTCGGGGCGGCAGATAAAAGGACCGTATCTACACATACCCTGCAGACCGTTGAGCTCTCCTCACAAGGCGGCGGCTTCAAAACAGGTGCATTCGCTATATTCGTACCGAATGGAGGTACATTGAAAGCGCAATTCGAGGATAGGATGCCCTTGAAAACCTATGCAACGGATGGCGGCAGCGGTGCGGTTAATCTTGATGGCAGCAATCAAGTCATATCGGACAATGACAAATCGACTATACAATGGCGTTCTGTTCCTTATTGGTCTACTCGCAAAGCGTGGTTCGATGATGTGCCAGTTCCACAGGATACTGGGAGCTTTGAAGTGGTGTATAACAACAGCAGTGATGGCAAGATTGAGCTGTCCGTCACCAATGCAACGAATACAGATATGACAAGCGTTGCTGTATTAATGAACGGTAACGCTTATCGGCTCAATGATCTGAAGCAAGGTGAGAGCGATTCGGTATCCGTACCTGTGAATCAGCAGAGTACAGGCTACTATTCCTACTCAAGCTCGCTATTTCCCAACTTCCAGGGCGGGAATAATGAGGATTACAGCAGACACAGTGGATTGCTGGACGCTTATACGAACAAAGACAATGGGCTCACGATGCAGCGAGCACCCCTTGTCGTAGGCTTCAGTACAGATCATGCATCCTTGTTCCAAGTGAACGGTGATGAGGTAAGGGCAGACAACTTAACGATGTGGATACAGCGGCTTGGCGCCATGTATTCAGAGAATGATAACGATTATGCGATAGCTCCAGGACTCGTTAAACCTGTCGTTAAGGAAAATACGATGCAGAATTTGAATTATTATGGCGATAGTACAATGAATGTACAGCAAGGTGAGCTCATCTTTGAGTACGTGCTGCCTAACGACAAACAGATTGAGTATGAGACATTGAATATTTTCTATGATAGCAACTATAACAATAGCAATTATTCATGGTTCATTCGAAGTGCTGTCAGCGGTGATTGGGTGCAGGCTACGGACAAGCTCGAACAGGCTAATCAATATGTGAAAAGTACCCATACGATCGAAATGAAGCTGGTATCCACAATGGATGGAGATATCAGGCTGCCTCAGATCGCGCTGGAAGGAAAGGTGAAGCCCTAATGAGCACGTTGATCGCTGAAGAGACCGTTCCTCAAGAGGTCCCTATGATTGAAATTAAAGGATTGACGAAGACATTCGGTACCTTCCATGCTCTGAAGTCTATCGATCTGACGATTCCGAAAGGAACGGTGTTCGGCTTCGTCGGTCCTAATGGAGCGGGGAAGTCAACTACGATGTCGATATTAGCAACACTTATGGCTCCAACCTCCGGTTATGCGAAGGTAGATGGCTTCGATGTTACGCAATTTCCGGCTGAGGTGCGCAAAAGAATCGGTTACATGCCCGATTTCTTCGGGGTCTATGATCAATTCAAGACGATCGAATATATGCATTTCTACGGTGCGAGCTACGGAATATCCAAGCAAGAGCGTGAGCAGCTTATTCCTCAGCTGCTGGAGCTCGTTAATTTGAGTGACAAGCGTGATGCCTACGTGGATACGTTGTCGCGGGGAATGAAGCAGCGTCTCTGTCTGGCCAGATGTCTCGTCCATGATCCGGAGCTGCTTATTCTGGATGAGCCTGCATCCGGCCTCGATCCGCGTGCCCGAATCGAGATGCGCGAAATATTGCGAGAGCTTAAGGCAATGGGGAAGACCATCATCATCTCCTCTCACATTCTGCCTGAGCTGGCGGAGATGGTTGACGAGATTGGCGTCATTGAACATGGTCAAATGATAGCGCAGGGCAATGTAGCGGATATTCAGAGCAGAATGAGAGTGAAGCGGATTTTGTATGTGAGGCTATTGGAGCGCGAGGATGAGGTAGAGCAATTCCTGCAGGATCATCCCTATGTGAATCGAATCATGCGTGATGAGCATGGGATTCATATTCATTTTGGCGGGCAGGACGAGGAGCAGGCAGAGCTTCTGCAGCAGCTGTTAGCGGCAGGCTTCAAGCTGATCTCCTTCAGTGAAGCTCAGACCAATCTAGAGGATGTCTTCTTGGAAATTACGAAAGGAGGCGACGGACTCGCATGAGAAACACTGCGGAGGCAAGAGGAATCGGCAGTTGGAAGAACAAGCTGATTAATCCAGTACTGGATAAGGAATTCAGGCTTCGGATGCGGACACCACGTTCCATGTGGACGTTATTCTTTTATTTATTTGCGATTGGTCTGCTGGCTCTCTGCTCTATCTATCTGACACAAGTCATTTCGGGAAACGCACAGGCTTTCAATCCTGACCAGAGCCGGATTCTATTCTATTTCTTGAGCTTTGCCCAGCTTGGCCTTATTTCCTTCATGGCTCCCGGCTTAACAGCTGGCGTTATTAGCGGGGAGAGGGAGAAGCAGACCTTGAATTTGCTGCTAACGACTCAGCAGAGCTCAACTACCATTATTATTAGCAAGCTGGTCTCATCGCTTGGGTTCATGGTATTGATCGTTATTAGCACCATACCGGTATACAGCATGGTGTTCTTGTATGGAGGTATATCACCTAAGCAGCTGCTGCTCGTCTTTTTGTTCTATCTATTCATGATGATTGTGCTAGGGTCCTTCGGTATATTGTTCTCCACGCTGCTGAAGCGTACGATGATCTCTGTAATCGTTACGTATGGCGTTACGCTGTTTTTATTCGTAGGTACAGTGCTTATCTTCTATGTTGTGTATGCCATTATGGACAATAATATGACGTCAACGTCGAATAGCTCTTATGGCTGGGTAGGTCATATTCTGGCATGGAACCCAGCAGTAGCGTTATACAGCATTCTAGATCCTTCTGTTACAAATGAATTGTATAATCTTGGGGTATACAACGGTGGTAATACACCGAAGGAGCCATGGCTGAAGCTGTGGCAGGAATTCATGATTATATATGGACTGTTGGCAATTGGAGCGACTTGGTTAAGTATTAGTCGACTTCGTCCTCGTTTGAAACGCGGCAAATAGTGCAATGGATGGCTGGGATGAAGCAATGAAGATGAATGAGGCAGCGGCTCAAGATAATTGTCAATGTCGCACTCATCTTCACCGGCATCTCATTGATAGACTGCTGTGAACGAATGTTCCATCTATACTTCACTCCAGAATCATGTTGCCAATTCCATAGGCTTACGCTATAGTTAATTTTAACTTTATATGGAGTACGGGTGCTGGATGTAGTCCGGCTGAGATAGGGGCCTTTTGTCCCTGACCGTTAATCTGAACCAGGTAATGCTGGCGTAGAGAACGTATCGAATCGTAACCATTCGTGTATTCTCGAATGGTTTTTTCTATTGTCTGCACCTGTGTTTCCATAATTAGGAGGAAACCGAGATGACGCAAGATGCGCGGATAACGAAGCTGCAGCAGGAGGCTGATGAGCGGCAGGGGGAGCTGGTCGACCTGCTTCATCAGCTGGTCTCTTACCCGACTGTCAGTCCACCAGCTCGCAATACTCTGGAGGCGCAGCGCTTCACCCAGGAGCTGCTGAAGGCTAATGGCTTCGAGACAGAGCTGTGGGAGGTTTACCCTGGCGATCCGAACGTAACAGGCATGAAGCTGGGTACACAGAGAGATTCCTATCGGAGCTTGCTGCTCAATGGGCATATAGATGTTGCCGAGGTGGGCGATGACTCCCAGTGGCAGTACGATCCTTTTAAGCTAACGCTTGAGAATGGTCGATTGTATGGCCGGGGAACGGCGGATATGAAAGGTGGACTCGCGGCTGTACTCTTCGCAATTAAGCTGCTCACTGAAGCAGGCGTTGAGCTGAAGGGTGATCTGCTGTTCCAATCCGTTATTGGCGAGGAAGCCGGCGAGGCGGGAACTAGAGCTTGTACAGAGAGAGGCTGCATGGCCGACTTCGCAATCGTCGCAGATACAAGCCATTCAGAGATTCAAGGACAAGGTGGAGTTATAACAGGCTGGGTAACGGTACAGAGCCCTGTCACTTATCATGATGGTCTCAGATCCCGGATGATTCATGCTGGCGGCGGCATTAAGGGAGCAAGCGCAATTGAGAAGATGGTTAAGCTCATCGAAGGACTGCAGGTGCTGGAACGTCATTGGGCAGTAACGAAGTGCTATCCGGGATTTCCCGCGGGCTCGAACACCATTAACCCAGCAGTCATTGAGGGAGGGCGGCATGCGGCATTTGTCGCCGACCAATGCGCGCTGTGGATTACCGTTCACTTTTATCCTGATGAGGATTATGAATCGGTCGCTGCCGAAATCGAGAGCCATTTGCTCAAGGTTGCCGAGGCTGATCCATGGCTGCGTGAGCACCCGCCTACCTTCCGCTGGGGTGGTCGTTCAATGCTGGAGGAACGCGGTGAGATCTTCCCTTCTCTTACAATCGATGAGAATGGAGATGGACTGAGGTCGCTTGCTGCCGCTCATGCGGGTCAGCACGGCGCAGCGCCGGCAGTGGGGATGAGCGCTACGGTGACCGATGCTGGTTGGCTGGGCAGAGCTGGAATACCTACTGTTATCTATGGACCGGGAGAGCTTCACAACGCTCATGCAGTAGATGAAAGCATCGAGCTGCGTGAGCTTGTTGATTACGTGAAGGTAATGATTGCCTTTATTGCTGATTGGTGCAATCAGCCCAAGACCAAGAAGGAGAGAGGGAGCAGCACATGAGTATGGAAGCGACGAAAGTGCTTTTTAGTGAGCGGCTATATCAAGCGGTGGAGCCGGTATGGAGGAAGTGCCATACGCATCCTTTCCTCACTGGCCTTAGGGACGGTACGCTTGAGCCGGAACGGTTCATTTATTATATGAAACAGGACTATGTCTATTTAATAGATTATGCCAAAATGTTCGCTCTCGGCAGTATCAAATCTCGCGACCTAGAGACGATGGGCAAATTCGCGGAGCTTCTGCATTCAACATTAAATGTCGAGATGGAGCTGCATCGCCAGTATGCTGAGCGATTTGCTATTACTCGAGATGAGCTGGAGGCAACGGTACCGGCACCGACAACGATTGCTTATACCAAATATATGCTTGATGCGGCACAGGGATCGCTTGCTGAGGTAGTAGCTGCCTTGCTGCCTTGCATGTGGAGCTATCGGGAGATTGGAACGACCTTCGCACAGGTGGATGGCGCACTTGAACATCCGTTATATCGCGATTGGATTCTCATGTATAGCTCAGAAGAGTTCCGTGAGCTTACAGAGTGGACCATTAGTCTGATGAACAGATTGGCCGTGAACCTGCCGGAGCGGGAGCTTGCCCGTCTGGAGGAGCTGTTCGTCGTAACGTCCAGATTCGAATATATGTTCTGGGATATGGCTTATCATCAAGAGGAGTGGCCGGTGTGAGCACAGCGTTAACGGATCATAGCGGTAAGCACTCGCTTGCTTTAGCGGTCAAAGGCTTGAATTATGCTTTTTCTGAGGGAGATTCGCTATTCAGCGGACTAAGCTTCGATATCCGCGAAGGGGAGTTCGTGTCTCTGCTTGCGCCGAGTGGCATTGGTAAGACTACACTATTCCGACTGTTGGCGGGCCTGCTAACTCCGCAATCGGGAACGATCCAGCTGAACCATACCAACAGACAGGCAGGTGTGAATGGCGGTCAATTGGGACGCATCGGATATATGCCGCAGAGAGATAGCCTGATGCCATGGAGAAGTGTGCTCGATAACGCGGCACTTGGCCTTGAACTGGCAGGAACCCCGAGGCGGGAAGCAAGGAAGCGGGTGCTGGACCTGCTGCCATCCTTCGGACTGGAAGGAACGCAGGATAAGCGTCCTCATGAGCTATCGGGCGGGATGCGGCAGCGTGTATCCTTTCTGCGCTCCGTGCTTGGCGGGAGCAATCTGCTGCTGCTGGATGAGCCATTCAGCGCACTCGATGCGATGACACGAGTAAGCATGCAGGAATGGCTGCTGCAGGTGTGGGAGCAGAACCGCCATACGATATTATTCATAACACATGACATTGATGAAGCGCTGCTTCTGTCCGATCGGGTTCTTATAGCGCCGAGTTCGCCAGTATCTGCTTTGCATGAGCTGGAAGTAGTACTGCCTAGACCAAGAAGCTATGAAACGGTGCTTGATGGTTCTTTTGCCGAGCTGAAGCGGCAGGCTCTAGTGCTGCTAGGTAAAAATAAAGCCGAGTGGAGGGGGACACACAGATGAGGCAGCGTATTCGCTCGGGAATGCCTCTGCTGCTGTTTCTCTTGCTGCTCGCTATGCTGTGGGAGGGAGCGGCGACCGTGCTGGACATTCCCCATTACATCATTCCGAAGCTGTCTGATGTGCTGATATCTACTTGGGACAATCGTTCGCTGCTCACCAAGCATTTTCTCGTAACCTTGGGAGAGTCGCTGCTGGGACTTAGTATTTCGATAGTGTTCGGGGCACTTGCAGCTGTCTGCATTGAGGGCTCGAGCTTAGCGAAGAAGACGTTATATCCACTAATCGTCGCTTCTCAGACGGTTCCGATTATTGCATTATCTCCAATTATGGTGATGTGGTTCGGCTATGAGATTTGGAGCAAAGCAGCGGTCGTTATTTTATTTACCTTCTTTCCGATTGCGGTCAACACCGCAGATGGCTTCCGCTCGGCCGATTCTGGCATTGGTGAGGTCATGCGCTCGATGGGCGCGAGGAAACGAGATCTGTTCCTGAAGTGGAAGCTGCCGTCGGCGCTGCCTGGTTTTTATACGGGGCTCAAAATGGCGGCGACGATCAGTGTAGGCGGGGCAACGCTAGGAGAATGGCTGGGTGGAGAGGCGGGCCTTGGCATGTACACGAAGCGGGCATCAAGCCTCCTGCGGGGAGATGCTGTTTTTTCAGGCGTACTGCTGCTGTCGTTGATGGGGATTATGTTGTTCATGGCCGCACAGGCGATTGAGAGGGCTAGCCTGTCGAAGCGTCCATCCTAAATGAAGATGAGAGAGGGATTATTAACAAATGAGCATATTGAACTGGAAAAAAATAATGAAGTCTACAGCAGCAGTCGTGCTGCTAACGACAACGCTGTCGGCCTGTGGTTCGAACAATGATGGAGAAGCATCGACAACTAGTGAAACCGAGCTTACCGTTCTGCTTGATTGGTATCCGAATGCGGTTCATTCCTTCCTCTATGCGGCGGAGGAGCAGGGTTACTTCAAGGAAGCAGGCCTTAAGGTCAACTTACAGACACCAGCAGATACGAATGACGCGCTGAAGCTGGTAGCGACAGGCAAGGCTGACCTAGCGCTTAGCTACCAGATGCAGGTGGCAATTGCCCGTGCCGAGGATATCCCGATTGTTTCAGTAGCAGCAGTCGTAAGACATCCGCTTAATCGCCTGTTTGCCCTAGAATCGGCTGGTGTACAAAGTCCTAAGGATCTAGTTGGCAAAAAAATCGGCTATCCGTCTATTCCGCTGGATCAGATGATTGTAGATACGATGGTTGAATCGGACGGGGGCGATGCCTCGAAGCTGAATTATGTCGATATTGGCTGGGACCTGATTCCAGCGATGACGACTCAGAAAGTTGACGCAATCATCGGCGGTTATGTCAACCATGAGAAGCCGCTTCTAGAGAAGGAAGGCATCACGCTTGCCACGTTTGATCCTTCGGAATACGGTGTTCCTGACTATTATGAGCTGGTGCTTACGGCAAGCGAAGATGGACTTGCGACCAAGAGCGAGACATTCAAGAAGTTTATCGAGGCAGCGGCCAAAGGACAGCAGTATACCGTTGATCATCCAGAGGAATCGCTGCAGAACCTGCTGAATTCACAAAATGAAAGCTTTCCGCTAGATGCTGAGATAGAGAAGCAGAGTCTGGCAATTCTGCTGCCGCTGATGGATGCTGGCTCTGAGCCTTTCGGCTCGCAGTCGGAGGAGTCATGGAATGCAGTCATCACCTGGCTGAACGAGCATGGCCAATTAAAGAAATCGATTAAGGCCGAGGATGCCTTCCGTCAACTATAATGAGATAATAGCAGATATATGATGCAGCAAGGGGACGCAGAAAGGGGCAGCTTGATGGAGGAGCGATATTCAAGACAAATGCTGTTTGCGCCGATCGGTGAGGCAGGACAACGCAAGCTGATGGATAGCGCGGTTTGTATTGTAGGGATGGGAGCGCTCGGAACAGTGCTGGCGAATCACATGGTTCGAGCAGGTGTCGGGCATGTGCGGCTCGTGGATCGTGATTATGTCGAGCAGAGCAACTTGCAGAGACAGATGCTGTTCGACGAGGAGGATGTGGACAACGTCTATCCGAAGGTCATTGCCGCGGAGAACAAACTTCGTAAAATCAATTCATCTATAAAGCTGGAAGCGATAGTTGCAGATGCAACTGCGCTTAATATTGATTCTCTATTAGACGGGATGGATCTGGTACTGGATGGAACGGATAATTTCCATACGCGCTTTCTGCTGAATGACGCATGCTTCAAGCGAGGCATTCCCTTTACATACGGTGGAGCGGTCAGCTCTCGCGGGATGAGCTCGATATTCGTGCCGGGGCAGACACCCTGCCTTCGCTGTTTGATCCAATCAGGGGATTCCGGCGGCCAGACCTGCGATATGATTGGGGTAATTGGCCCGGTAGTCGATATGGTCGCCTCCTATCAAGCTGTCGAAGCTATGAAATACTTGGTAGGAGACGATAAGAAGAGAAGAAATAGCCTAGTGACTTTTGATATTTGGCATAACCAATATTACGAGATGAAGCTAGGTGAGCCGGACAGTAATTGTCCTTGCTGCGGGCGGAAGGAATACCCGGCGCTTGAGCAGAATGCGGAGGATGCCTTCTTGTCCTTGTGTGGACGGGAGACGATCCAAATCACTGGCAGTGGAGCACTCGATCTACCGGTGTGGCGCGATCGGCTGGAGCAAGCTGCATTGAAGGTAAGCCTTAATCCATTCCTGCTGAAGGCAGAGCTGCCAGAAGGAGAACGGCTTGTGTTGTTCGAGGATGGCCGTGTGCTAGTACAGGGCACGGATGATAAGGTACGAGCGAAGAGCTTATATGCCCGTTATATCGGGCTCTAAGGCAGAGGAGTGAGGAACCGATGAAGGATTTCAGATTATATGCCATTACGGGTGAGCAATTCCATCCCGGCCGCGAGCTGGTTGAGGTTATGGAGCAGGCGATACTTGGCGGTGTAGATATTATTCAGCTGCGTGACAAATCGGGAGATAAAGCGGCGATCATGGACAAGGCTAAGGCGCTTCGGCTGCTGACTCGACAATATGGCGTGACCTTTATTGTCAACGATCATACTGACATCGCGATGGAGGTGGATGCGGATGGCATTCATCTTGGACAAGGTGATGTACCGCTCTTGGAAGCTAGACAAATCGTCGGCAATAAAATAATAGGCATCTCCACTCACGCAATCGGGGAAGCGCTTCTTGCAGAGCAGCAGGGTGCAGATTATATCGGTGTAGGCCCTATTTATAGAACAGCTACCAAAGAGGATGTTGTTGATCCGGTTCCCATTGCTTATATTCGTGAAGTCGTCAAGGAAGTGAAGATTCCGTTCGTTGCCATTGGCGGAATTAAGCTGCATAACGTGGATGAGGTCATTGCAGCTGGTGCTAAGCGGATATGTGCAGTAAGTGAAATCGTTGGAAGCACGGACGTGAAGGGCACCTGCGAGGCGTTTGTTCAGAAGCTGGAGAGAGGACGATGACGCTATGGAGCTCATAATTAACGGCAGTATTCAGCAATTGGAGCAAGTCATTACGATGCAGGATGTAATTGAACGGCTGGGCCTGGTCGGCAAGCCAGTCGTTGCCGAAGCGGATGGCAAGGTGCTGACAGCGGAGCAATGGGCGGCGACATCTGTTCATCCGGGTATGCGGATTGAACTGGTTCATTTTGTAGGAGGAGGCTGACGTATGCAGGCAGATGGTTTGACGATTGGCGGTCGCACGCTGTCCTCTCGTTTTTTTATCGGGACGGGACTTTTTCCGAATCCATATGTACAAAAGGAAGCGATCAAAGCTTCTGGGGCAGAGGTACTGACCTTCGCAATTAGGCGAATTAATCTGGCATCGACGGAGGATGATTCTATTCTTCAGCATCTGGAGGATTCGAATTATGTGTATTTGCCGAACACTTCGGGAGCTCGGACAGCTGACGAAGCCGTTCGTATTGCTAGGCTCGCTAGAGCCTCCGGCCTCAGTGATTGGATCAAAGTAGAGATTAGCGTCAACGAACGGACGCTGCTGCCTGATCCTATTGAAACACTCAAGGCGACCGAGATTCTAGTGAAGGAAGGCTTCACCGTGCTGCCGTACACCTCCGATGATCCGGTTATATGCAAGCGTCTGGAGGAAGCGGGAGCTGCTGCCGTTATGCCTGGAGCTGCTCCAATCGGAACAGGACTTGGCATACTCAATCCCTATAATCTGGGGTTGATTGTCGAGGAGGCTGGCGTACCGATTATTGTAGATGCGGGGCTTGGCTCGGCTAGCGATGTGACACAGGCGATGGAGCTAGGGGTGAGCGGCGTGCTGATGAATACGCCGGTCGCGAAGGCGAAGGACCCGGTAAGGATGGCTAGAGCAATGAGTCTTGCTATTGAGGCCGGACGACTCTCTTATCTAGCAGGCCGGATCGGGAAGAAGAAATATGCCTCAGCAAGCAGCGGGCTTGATGCTTTTAAGTTGACATAACGGATTCGTAGGAGCGATGGATGTTGGTGAAAGAACAAATAATCGTCATGGGCGGAGGCATCATCGGATTATCCTGCGCCCTTGAATTGCAACGACGCGGTTATCAGGCGGTTCTGCTAGAACGGAAGAAGTGCGGGGGGCAGGCCTCCGGCGCTGCAGCTGGCATGCTGGCTCCATACTCGGAGAATGTAGAAGGCCCGGATTCATTTTTTCAATTGTGCTTGGAGAGCTTGCAGCTGTATCCTGAGTGGCAGAAGAACGTTAGGGAAATATCCGGGCAGACATTCGAATATACGGAATCGGGAAGTCTCTATGTAGCGTATCATGATGCAGATCTGCTGGCGCTTGAGGGCAGGCTGCTGTGGCAGCGGCAATACGGCTCAACGGGAGCAATTATCGAAGGAGAGGCGCTCCGCCGCATGGAGCCCATGCTTACAGGTGAGGCGAGAGCAGCGCTCTATACACCGGAAGAAAGTCATATCTATGCGCCTCATTACGTACGTGCGCTGGAACTCGCCTGTAGGAAGCTGGGTGTTCAAATCTATGAAGAGCTGGAGCAGCTGGACATTATAGAATGGCAGAACAATGTGGTGGTGCGCTCCGCAGACGAACGGAATTTCGAAGGGGGTCAACTGTTAATCTGCTCTGGCGCATGGGCACAGCATCTCGCAGAAACCTTCCATATGTCGATTCCGGTGTATCCGATTCGTGGTCAAATATGCGCTTATGAGGCTGAGGCGAAGCCTGTCTCGCATATGGTATTCTGCAATCAGGGTTATCTGGTAGGTAAAGCGAATGGCACGTTAGTCTGTGGAGCCTCAGAGGATGTTGCAGGCTACGATACAGCTGTAACAGCCAAAGGAATTGGCAGACTACAGAACTGGAATAAGCTGCTGTTTCCTTTTCTAACGGATCAGACGCCATTTCATAGTTGGGCAGGTCTGCGTCCCGCAACGCAGGATGGGTTCCCGTTAATCGGCCTTGTGCCTGAGACGAGTCGTGTGGTGCTGGCTGTGGGGCATTACCGCAACGGGATTCTGCTAAGCCCGGCTACGGCTCTCATGGCTGCGGATTTCATCGCGAATAAAGAGTTTTCTGCCTATGATGGAGCTTTTTCGCCAGATCGGTTCAGCTAGTAATGAGGTTAGTATGACGGGAGAATGGAGTGTCGAGAAAGTCCAATGGGCTTTATCGGCGCTTTTTTTTGTTAGGGGACTACATATGGCGAGAGGCCTTATCGATTATGGTAAATTCGCAACCTTTCTATTGGGATTTCCGTTAAAATAAGGATAAGTAGTAATAGGGCTGGGGCAATGCATGCTGAGTTCCTATGAAAGCGGACAAGTAAGGCAGAAGGAGGGGCAATGATGAAGGAGGAACGGTCACTGGATGAATGGATGAAGCCTGTCAGAACAAGGCTGACGCTATTCGGAATATGCCGGTATATGCTGTATGGATTGCTCGTTGGCAGTGCTGCTGGCGTCATCGTTCTGGTCATTAGCAGAGTATGGCCTATGCTGCATGCAAGATCTGCTGCTGCCGTACTGATGGGCTGCGGATTAGCAATAGGCCTCATAATTGGAATTGGAAGAAGGGCTTCGCTGCGTGATGCGGCGAAGGTGATGGATCGCAATGATACGGATGATGCGATCTCAACGGCATTAGACGGGCTTGATCTGCCTGCGGGCAGCGAACCGGTAATCGTGAGGCTGCAACGGGCTGAAGCGGTGGAGGCAGCTCGAAGCTACGCAGCTTCGCTGCGTGAGCGGCTGCCTTGGCCAGCCTGGCGAAGCTGGCGGTGGAGCGTGCTTGGGGTTGGTGCCGCTGCGTTGTTAGCGGCACTGCTGTTCGTGTGGCCGAATCCGCTGGATGAGAAGGCACAGGCGATGGCGGCAGCGGAGCGAGAGCTCGAGCAGCTCCAACGTGAGGCGGCGGAGCTTGCCGAGGAGCTGGAGGAGGCGAAGCTGCCGGAGGAGGCTAAGCGGCTGCTGGCGGAGTCGCTGGAGGAGCTGCGCAGCAAGCTTAAGGCTGCTGGTGACGATACACAGGAGGCGCTGGAGGAGTTAGCTGAAGCGATGCAAGAGCTAGAGAAGACTGCGGATGAGGCGAGAGCCGCGGCTGAGCGATTGGGTGATGTTGCTGAGGCGATGAATAGTGAGCCAGCTCTAAGACAGCTTGGTCAAGCGCTGCAGGACCGTGCTGCGGCTGCGGTCGAACAGGCGATCAGCGATATGCGCTCGGAGCTGCAGCAGCTTACTCCGGAGCAGAAGGAAGCACTCGCGCAGGCCCTTGAGAAGCTGGCCGCTGAGCTGCCAGAAGAGAGCCAGAGCCTTGCCGAAGCATTGGAGCAGACTGCAGAGGATACACGCAGCAGTGAAGAAGGAAGTCATGAGGATGCATTTGCAGCTCTGGAGGATGCACTCGCCCAAGAGCTGTCACAGGAGCAGTTGGAAGCATTGGCTAGATCGATGGCGGAGCAGCTGGGACAAAGCGGACAATCGCTAGCTCAGCAGCAGACGGCACAAGGAGGAGCAGTGCCTCCTGCTTGGTCGGGAGCAACGGCTTCTGGCAGCGGTGCTTCAGGGACAGGCGGGAGCGGCTCGGGAACAGCTGGACAAGGCAGCTCAAGCGAAGGGAATCAAGGCGAACAAGGCGCTGGCGGCACACCATCTGATAACGGGACTGGAGACGGACAAGGCAGCGCCGGTACAGGAGCTGGATCAGGAGCTGGAGCGGTTGCAGGGGCTGGTGCAGGTAATGGATCAGGTGCAGGCAGCGGCGAATCTGGGGGTCCAAGCGGTGTTGGCGGACTTCAAGGAGGCTATGGTGTTGGCGGGCGCAGTATGATTACGACTCCGCGTAGTATGGAGGGCTCAGGCAATGTTCAGCAGGACGGTGGACCATCTACAGGAGGACAGACACAGACGACTGGAGAGTCATCGCCCATGATAGACGGAACGACGCGTCCCTATGAAGAAGTGTACAGTGAATATGCAACAGAAGCGAAAAAAACACTCAATCGTTCCCAGCTGCCTCAGAGCATGCAGGATAAAGTCAAACAATATTTCGACCAAATACAGCCAAACCGATGAATGGAGAGGAACGGATGATAGAATCGAAAGCACAAATAGAACAGGCAGCAGAGCGAATCGCTGCATTAAGAGAAGAGATTGGTAAAGTTATCGTTGGACAGCACACCGTTGTGGAGCAGCTTCTATGGTGCTTGCTGGCCGGCGGTCACGCGCTGCTCGAGGGGATACCGGGTCTTGGCAAGACGATGCTGGTGCGGACGATTGCAGATACCATCGATCTTCAATTCTCAAGAATCCAATTCACCCCAGATTTAATGCCATCTGACATAACGGGCACGACCTTAATCGATTTCGGAGCACAGGGTACTGCGGCACAACGCTTTCAACCAGGTCCCATATTCGGCAATTTAGTATTGGCCGATGAGATTAATCGTGCCACTCCAAAGACTCAAAGCGCACTCCTTGAGGCGATGCAGGAAGGTACAGTTACAGCTGGCGGTGAGACACATGAGCTTCCACGGCCGTTCTTCGTGTTAGCGACCCAGAATCCAATTGAGCAGGAAGGTACGTATCCTCTTCCCGAAGCGCAGCTTGATCGATTCTTACTGAAGATTGGGGTAACCTACCCAACGCGCGAAGAGCTGAAGCAGATTGTGCTGCGAACGACTGCTGCTGAGCAGTCGAAGGTATCCGTAGTGATGACAGGGGCTGAGCTTAGAGAGCTTCAGCTCATTGCGAAGCACATCCTTATCGCTGATGAGGTTCTCGATCTTGCCGTTCGTCTTGTTATGATGACACATCCGGGTGAGGCAGATGCTCCTGATGAGGTTAAGCGTTATGCCCGTTATGGAGCGGGCCCGCGTGCATTGCAGGCGATTATTGCAGTAAGTAAAGTAAGGGCTTTATGTGCAGGCAAGCTGCATGTGTCATGGAATGATATACGCTTGGCGGCTATTCCAGCTCTGCGCCATAGAATCGTGCTTGGTTATGAAGCCCAAGCGATGTCTATACCAACGGATCAAATAACCGGTGCTATTATTCAGATGATCGAGGCTGAGAGATGAGCAAGAAGGATGGCTGGTTCGGCGATCAAATGGATTCAAGTGAAGCGCTCGCTCTGTTATTTCCAGATCTGACTCTGCTTGCAAGGCTGGAGGCGCTAAGCGTATCGGCAGGAAGCAGAATCAAAGGCACGCTCGCAGGCAAAAGAAGATCGAGCTCCCTTGGCGGGTCACAGGAATTTGCTGATTATCGGCCTTATGCTCCAGGTGATGATATTCGCCGGCTCGATTGGAACGTATATGGACGAACAGGACGTGCCTATATGCGCCAATATTGGGATGAACAAGAGCTGAATGTCAGTCTATACATCGATGTATCCCGTTCCATGTCCTTCGGACAAGGGCAGGGTAATAAGCTTCACCATGCGCTCCGTCTAGCCGCAAGTATAGGCTATGCGGCGTTAACAGGCGAAGATCGAATAGCCGTTAAGCTCTTTGGTGGAGACAGCGGTGGGAAGGAGCTGCAGCCGCTTCGTGGGAGAGCAGCTGTTCCGCAGCTGTTTCGATTTCTGGCGGAGGCTATCAACCACTACGGCAGGGTGGAGCAAGCCCAAGCTGCTGATGCTGTCCTGGAGAAAGTCGTCAGCTCGTCTATATCTGATGCGCTGGAGTGGGATCGGGGACGACTAAGAAGGTCAGGCACGACGTTGCTTATGACTGATGCCATGTATGAGCAAGGAATGGAAGAGACGCTGCTTGCTTTGCTGGCGGCCAGGCAGCAGGTTGTGTTCATTCACCTATTAAGTTCAGAGGAGCTTAATCCATCAATGACCGGAGAGCTTAAGCTAATTGACAGCGAGCTTGGCACGGGCAAAGAAGTTGCACTCAGCTATCCGGTTCTAAGCAAGTACCGAGAGGCTGTGCAAGAGTTTCAACAAGAGCTGAAGAAGATTTGCGGCGAGCGGGGTGTTGCTTACATATTCGTGGATACGGCAGCTCCTATGACAGAAACGGTTCAGAATACGCTGCTGCAGGCGGGTGTCCTGCGAAGCAAAGCTTGAGCCTGCGAAAGGGGAGACACGGATGTCATTGTTATCGCCTATATCGGCATTATTCGCCATCACATTACCAGCTATCATTCTCATGTATATATTAAAAAGAACATATAGGGATAAGGAAATTTCAAGTCACCTCCTATGGAACCGTGTTCTTCGTGAACAGGAAGCGAATCGCCCTTGGCAGAGGCTGCGCAGTCGTCCACTTATGCTGCTGCAGCTGCTCGCAGCAGCAATATTGGTAGTGGCCCTCATGCAGCCTTATATGAATCAAGCGGCCTCCTCTGAGGGACAAGCAGTCCTTATTATTGACCGTTCTGCCAGTATGACAGCAGATGGGAACAACGAAGGGACTCTATTCGACCAAGTGCTTGAGGAGGCGGGGCGATGGGTGGAGGAGCTTCCTAGGCAATCGCCAGTTACGATTATCGCAACAGGGGAACAGCCGCAAATTATAGTGAACAAGGAGCTCAATCGAGGGATGGTTCAGGAGGCTCTGAACAGCCTGCAGCCTGACTTCGGCCCTCAGGACAATGTCGCTGCGGTTTCTTTGGCCGATGCATTGATTGATTCTCAGAGCGGCGGACAGATCCGGTTATTCACCGATGGCTTGTGGTCTGATGCGCCCAATGTCAATGAACTGCAGCTTCATGCGCCTCTGGAGATCGTAGCTGCTGCTGGTATGACGAAGAAGAATGAAGCAATAGTCCACTTCGGAGTGAAACCTGCTGGAGATGGAAGCGGAAGTAATGAAGGGGTCATTACGGTGCGCAACGACTCAGCGGCAGAGAGACAATTGAAGGTTGAGGTGTATGTAGATGATGCTGAGAAAGCGACAGCCACGCAGTCGGTTGCGGTCACTCCTCAAGGCTGGGCTAGTGTGAAGCTATCCGATCTGCCTGCTGACGCCGCTTATTACAAAGCACAGCTAAGCAGTGCATCAGATGCCTTCCCACTAGACAATACGGCTTATCAGTTCCCCGAGTCTCCTGAGTCGCAACAGGTGCTGCTTGTGAGTACGGGCAACTTATTTCTAGAAAAGGCGCTTCAATTAGCAGGAGTAAGAACCTTGAAGGTAAATCCGAATGACTATACACCAAATGATGAATATTTGGACAATATGGATTGGATTATTGTAGATGGCCATGTCGCTAAGCTGAAAGAGGATAAGAATTGGTCTGCCATGCTGTCCTCCAAGCCGGTATGGTATATCGATCATCCTGATGATCGCCATGAGGAAGCAGCTGTTCCAGCGAATAATCGAATTGCGATCACAGAGCATCCTGTGACAGCTTACTTATCTTTTGATGATATTCACATTGGACGGATGTCGACACCCACAGACATCCTCTTGTGGGGCGAGCCATTGGTCAAATATGGGGATATTCCAGCTATTGTTGCCGGTATGGTCGAAGGCAAGCCGCAGCTTTATTTTACTTTTGATATGCAGGATACCGATTTGCCGCTGCGCCCTGAATTTCCCGTATTGATCGTACAGGCAGCGGATTGGATGAGTGGAGGTGCAAGGCAGGAGCTCGGTACGTCGATCGCGAATGCTCCGCTTGCTATAACCTTGAATGGAAATACATCTGAAGCTAAGTGGCAGGTAGTAGAGCAGATGGCTGGCTACAGGTCACTGACACAGGCAGTACAGCAGCTAACGACTACAGCTGACCACACTTACCAGTCGCCTTCCATTCCTGGCTTATATCGCTTAGTGGAACGAAATACAGCAGGAGAGGTCGTAGGCAATCGCCTGCTCGAGGTTACGCTTGATCCGGCAGAGAGCTCAGCGATGTCAAGCAATACCTTGATTGCTCCCGGTTATGTAGAATCGGACACGGGTGAAACGGCCCAATCGGATTGGCAGCTGTTGAATGCCCTTCAATCATCTGCGGTACTAGCTTCAGGGCTTGCGCTTCTACTATTCGTTCTGATGCTCAGTGAATGGGAGGTGTATCGTCGTGGGAATGCAAGCTAACGCTCCTTGGGCATTGCTGCTGCTCCTGCCATGGGGCGTGTGCATCTGGTGGATGATTCGCAGTACGGTTCGGCTTGAAGGAAATCGTAAAGCCGCTGCCATTGCAGTGCGTTCCCTCATTCTGCTGCTGCTGATCGCACTCGTTGCTCAGTTGCAGCCTTACTGGCGGATGGAACAACGGAATATAATGTTCGTTGCCGATCGTTCAGCCAGTGTGAATGCGGATGCGCAGCTCGAAGAGTGGATCGCCCAAGCCGTTGCAGCTAAGGAACAGGATGATCGTAGTGGTATCGTTACGGTTGGGTTAGATGCAGCAGTAGAACGAACGCTATCAGAGAGCAGCTTGGAATCGTATGCTTTCCGTGCCAAGGTGAATGAGCAATTCACTGATTTGTCGCAAGGCTTGCGAGCAGCATCTGGAATTATACAACAAGCAGGCGGAGGACGGATTGTGTTAATGTCGGACGGTGCGGAGAATGCAGGCCAGATGCTGAAGCAAGCTTCCATTTTGAAAAATGCGGGTATTGCTGTTGATGTTGTGCCAATCGCTCCTCCTGCTAGGACGGATGCCGCAATTGAATCATTTGAAGTGCCTCAATCCCTGAATCAAGGTGAGAAATTCACCTTTGAATTTATGATCAACAGCACCTCAGCAGGCAGCGCTGAGTTGCGGCTATATGCGGATCAAGCGGAGCTGTCGAGCAGTATTGTTCAGCTAGAGCCTGGGGAAAACCGATTTGCACTGCAAAGCACAGCGCTTGAACCGGGCTTCCATCGATTCCGTGCAGAGCTCTACGCAAATGGAGATGAGAGGGAGCAAAATAATGCAGCCTATGCCTTCAGCCGAGTTAGTGGACCACCGTCTGTCTTGATAGTGGAAGGCATCCCAGGCTCCTCTAGCAACATTGAAGCAGCAATGAGTGCCTCGCTTATCGGGCATGAGACGATTGCTCCCGAGCGGCTGTCTGTTCAGCTTGCTTCATATGCAGCTTATGACAGTATCATCTTAAATAATGTGCCTGCTACTAGAATAGCCGAGAAGCCAATGGAATGGATTGCGAAGGCTGTTAGTGATTATGGTATAGGCTTGGTTATGATCGGTGGTGACAACAGCTTCGGCTTAGGTGGATATTTCAAGACGCCAATTGAGCAGGCATTGCCAGTCTACATGGATTTGAAAGGAAAACGACAAATTCCATCGCTTGGCCTCATTCTTGTCATTGACCGTTCTGGCAGCATGAGTGATGGCAAGCTGGAGCTGGCTAAGGAAGCGGCAATGCGTACCGTTGAGCTTCTGCGCGAGCAGGACAGCGTAGGTGTTGTAGCCTTTGACTCGGCTCCTTGGTGGGTTGTAGAGCCGGCTAAGCTGACGGATCGGGAACAGGTATTGGAGCAGATCCAAGGCATACAGCCAGAGGGCGGAACTGAGATTTACACGGCGCTGGATTCAGCTTATAACAAGCTGCTGGACCTGCAAGCGGAGCGCAAGCATATCATCCTGCTGACAGATGGACAATCGGCTTCGAATCCAGGCTACGGGGTATTGACAGCGTCGATGAATGAGAATCAAATTACGTTGTCTACTGTAGCAGTCGGGGATGGGGCTGATCAAAGGCTGCTCAGTCAATTGGCTGAGGAGGCAAAAGGACGGTTTTATTTTACGAAGGATCAGAGCACATTGCCTGCAATATTCAGCAGAGAGACGGTGCTCATGTCTCGTACTTATGTTGTGGATCAGACCTTCGTTCCTATTATCGGACAAGCAGGCGGCTGGTCGACATTGTGGATGAATGGCCTGCCACAGCTTAATGCCTACATAGCAACAACTGCTAAGGAAACAGCAGAGGTAGCGCTGCTTGCGCCAGAAGGTGATCCTGTGCTTGCACGATGGGCTTACGGTTCGGGTCGAACAGCAGCTTGGACGAGTGATCTTACTGGCAAATGGTCGAAGGACTGGGTGCAGTGGGAAGCACTTCCGAATGTGCTGGCAGAATGGATCAAATGGACGTTTCCTCAATTCGATACTATGCCTTACAAGGTTTCTACTGAGCTGGCTGGACGGGAGGCGAAGCTGCGTATTCAATCCGATGGCGATGATAATGCAGCAGAAAGACTTCTTGCAGTTGTGAACAATGATGCGGGCGAGACAGATACTCTTCAGCCGCTGCCGATAGCCCCTGGTGAATATGAAGCAAGTCTGCCTTTGACGGAGCCTGGTGTGTACTTAATGCAGATAGGAGAGCAGTCTTCAGAAGGTGCATCGGAGTCAGGCTTGCAAGGAGGAACGACCACAGGCTTCGTAATCCCGTACTCCCCAGAATACAGGCTGTCAAATGAAGATGGAGCGGCTGCGCTAGAGCTGCTTGCAGAGGCAACGGGAGGACGCATTCTATCTCTCGATTATCCGAAGGAAGCCTTCCGCTTCGAGCCTGTTCTGCAGCGTCAATTGTATGATTGGTCTAGGCTGCTGCTTGTGGTCATTCTGCTATTATGGTTATGTGATATTGCAATTCGCAGACTGTCCCTTCCATATGGGAGGATAGCTGATTGGCTAAGAAGGCGTATGGCTGTATTGCGAGGAGCAGGAGGCTCAGCTGGAACGCCCTCTGTTACACAGCAGTCCGGCATTACTAGATTGCAGGAGCGTAAAAACAGGTCGGCTAGCTTTTATGATAGAAGTATGGGAAAGGCGGGCTCTCATTCAGATCAGGGGGCAAGTCAATCCGCTCATAATATTCCTCCTGTACTATCTAGTCCGAATCTGAATATGAGCGTAACTAAGGGCACACCTGCCAAGGAATCTCAGGTTACTGCAGCAGTTAACAATACGGTGAACGATAGCACGCAAGGGCATGCTGCTGATACCGTTAATCGGCTGCTTGCAGCTAAGAATAGGAAGAGAAGGTAGCTTGCGGGAGAATCACAGCGTTAATGGACAGGGTGGCTGGACATCAGGGAGGCGAAAAGGCTACAATTCATAGAGATGTATGCCCATATAGAAGGAGGTCTTCGAGCTGTGGATATCATGTCTTCCCTTGTAGAACAAAGGATTAAGGAAGCGATGGCTCGTGGTGACTTCGATAATCTGCCAGGGAAGGGAAAGCCTCTAGAGCTTGAAGACTTGTCGAACATTCCTGAAGAGCTGCGTGTTGGGTACAAGCTGCTCCGCAATGCGGGCATGATCCCAGAGGAAATGCTCGTCTCCAAAGAACTCATAGGTCTGCAGGATCTGCTGGAACTGTGTAAGGACGATGAAGAGCGGCGGGCGATTCATAAGAAGCTTACCGAGAAGCGTCTTCGTTACAGGATGCTAATGGAAGCACGCGGGTGGCAGCAGTCATCAGTCTATAAGCAATACGAACCTCAAATGATGAATCAGATAGAAGGAGCTGAATCAGATGTACCCCGAAATAACCCCTGAAGAAGTGGCAAAGAGCCTGAATAATGGTGAGAAATTAAATTTAGTGGATGTACGTGAAATCGATGAGTGGGAATCCGGCCACATTAAGGAAGCAAGGCATATCGCCCTATCGGAGCTTCAAGCACGGATTGAGGAACTATCGAAGGATGAGCCGCTCATTATTGTATGCCGCAGCGGTGGACGCAGCGGCAAAGCCTGTGATTTCTTGCAGGCTCATGGTTATGACGTTACGAATATGAAGGGCGGCATGCTCGAATGGCCTGCTGAGGTAGCTTACGGACAATAGATTGAACCTCGGTCATTACCAATTCGAATAAGCAATGGAGAACAATGCATCGTTATATAAACAAAGTAAGTCCTGCGGGTCTTATGACGTTTATAGGCGATGCATTTTTGTTTTACATAACGATGACTTTAAGATCATATAGTTGAACGAAGGCTTGTTCACGAACGGGGGAAGCTTGCTTCGTAATTGGGATGGAAAGCAGGTGAAGATAGGTGGAGCATGTGGATACTGGTGTGACAGTGGATTTTTCTGTACAAGGTATGAGCTGTACGGCCTGCGCCGGCAGAATCGAGAAATCGGTAGGTAAAATGAACGGTATTCAAGCCGTAGCGGTAAGTTATCCTGCTAGAACGGCTTGGGTGAAATATGAGCCAGACATCACTTCGCCTATTCAAATAATAGACAAAATCGGCAAGCTCGGCTTTGAAGCGAGTGTACCTGAACGTGTAAAGGAAGGCTTAGATAAAGAGCTGCGTGTATTGAAGCTGAGGTTAATCGTGTCTATGCTGCTGACTCTGCCTTTAATGGCGGTCATGCTGCAGCATGTAAGCTGGCTCGGGAGCGTCCAGGTCCCATTATGGATCAGCAATCCTTGGCTCCAGCTATCGCTCGCTACGGTAGTTCAGTTCGTTATCGGACTTCCCTTCTATATTGGGGCCTATCATGCGCTTCGTGCCCGCTCAGGCAATATGGACGTTCTTGTGGCGGTAGGTACTTCAGCTGCTTATTTATATAGCCACTATGTGGTATTCACAGCTGATAAAGGGCTCCTCTCCTCCCACGAGCTTCCTTTATATTTTGAGACGTCGGCGGTTGTCATTACGGCTGTGCTGCTAGGCAAATATATTGAGGCTAATGCGACAGCAAATGCACAGAGCGATGCATCCGGCTATGGAAATCTTAAGCAAGCATTCGTGACGGTCGAGCGTGGGGGCGAATTGCTCGCTATTGAAACAGAGTTCGTGCGTGTTGATGACTATGTTCAGGTTGTTCCAGGCGGAATTATTCCCGTAGATGGGATTGTGACCAGTGGTCACTCCGAGGTTAATGAAGCACTTCTTACGGGAGAGAGTCTACCAGTTGCCAAGCAAGCAGGAGATCGTGTATGGGCGGGTACCCGCAATGAGAGCAGCGAGCTCCGTATTCGTACAGAGGCGGCGGGACATGCGACAATGCTGCATCGGATCAGCGAGCTGGTGCGTCTTGCACAACGCTCGAAGTCAGCTATACAACGGCAAGTAGATGCTGTATCGGGCTGGTTCGTGCCAACCATGCTGCTGTTGTCGATAGGCACATTCGCCGTATGGATATTATTCGTGGAGCCAGGCAATCTGGAGCAAGCATTCCGCTGCTCGATTGCTGTTGTATTAGCTGCATGTCCATGCGCTTTAGGTCTGGCAACGCCTATTTCACTCGTTGTGGCATCAGGTCGTCTTGCCAAACGAGGCATAGTTGTCAAAGAAGCGGGCGCACTTGAACGATTGGCTCAGCTGGACATGATTGTATTGGACAAAACAGGTACGCTGACGGAAGGCCGTCCGCGGGTCAGTCAGCTGCATGCTGCACGGGGCAGCCGTGCAGGAGTATTGAAGATAGCAGCAGCTGCTGAAGCGGAATCGACACACCCGCTTGCTGTTGCAATTATAGAGGAAGCGAAGCGTGCAGGCCTTGTCGTGCCGAAGAAGGAACAATCCAGCTACATAGCTGGGCAGGGTGTGGAGGCCAAGCTTGGGAATAGGGTAGTCGGCGTGGGCAATGCAGCATTTGCAGCTGCAAGGCATTGGTCACAGCCAGATGAAGCGAGCCGCGCTTTCGCGACAGAGCGTGAAGCTGCTGGAGAGACAGTGCTATATGTGGCTGAACATGCTCAGCTTGTCGGTGTCATCTCACTTGTTGATACGGTTAAGCCCAATGCTAAGGAGGCGGTTAGCCGTCTGAAGCACGCGGGGATTACGGTGCTTCTTGCAACAGGAGATCACTCGGCTCCTGCCTTGAGTGCAGCGAGAACAGCTGGTATTACGAAGGTCTATGCTTCAATGCTGCCGGAAGACAAGCTGGCATTGATTCATAGGCTGAAGGAAATGGGGCATCGGATTGGCATGGTCGGAGATGGTTGGAATGATGCTCCCGCTCTTGCCGCCTCTGATGTCGGACTGGCAATGGGGGACGGTACGGATGCTGCGCTGACCGCTGGTCATATGACACTTTTGCAGCCGCGGATGTTCGCTATACCGGAGGCTGTATGGATTAGCCGATTAACGATACGCAATATTCGTCAGAATTTAACGTTCGCTTTTATCTATAATGCACTTATTATTCCTTTTGCAGCTTGTGGATTATTGCAGCCTTGGATGGCAGGAACAGCAATGGCACTAAGCTCATTGTCAGTAGTTGGCAATGCTCTTCGGTTGAACGTTCAGCTTCGCCGTGCTTCGCTTATCAAATGAGTGTCAAGGTTGGACAAAAGAAGAAAAACGATGGTATAGTTACTACATCTTACCTCACAATTCCATAGTACAACGAATAGGTGCCGCAGCTTATACTTCTGTACAAGCTGCGGCTTAATAGGGAAGTCGGTGAAATTCCGACGCGGACCCGCCACTGTGAAGAGTGAACCTGCCAAGCCCGACGCTTGAGCAAGGAGAAGGCATCCGGCAGTAAGTCACTGGGTATGCAACACCTGGGAAGACGCCGTTATGCTAGCTCTAAGTCAGGAGACCTGCCTGTTTAACGATTACAACAACCTACGTGGAATTAGGATGCTGTTGGGATAGATTGTTTTTTGCATGAGCAAAAGACATCGGCATTTCCGGCACACTGCCTGAAATGTTTTTTTTGTTTTTATCACACATAAGGAGTGCACAAATCAAATGAATGACAAGAAACAGAAACAGAAACAGGTCTACAAGTTAATCTTAACTCTGATGTTAACAGCAATGCTGCTGCTTGTTGCAGCTTGTGGTAATAAGGAAGAGGTTAACCCTGCTTCTCCGAACTCAGCAGCTAATGAGAACCAGGCAGGCGGCCAAGCAGAGACCGCTGGTGAGTATCCTTTAACGATTAAAGATGATACGGGAACAGAGGTGACCTTCGAGCAGGCGCCAGCTAAAGTCGTAACGCTAGTGCCAAGCGAGACAGAAATTATGTTCGCTATCGGAGCTGGAGAGCAAGTTGTTGGAGTAGATGAATACAGCAATTATCCGGAGGAAGCGGCATCTAAGCAGAAGGTAGGAGATATGACTACCAATATTGAGGCGGTGGCGGCACTTGAGCCTGACCTCGTGCTTGCATCTTCAAGCATGAATACAGATGCGATTACGCAGCTTCGTGAGCTCGATATTACAGTATTCGCTTCTGAGCCTACAACCTATGATGCAACGGTTGCCAAAATAGAATTAATTGGTAAAATAATGAATAAAGGAACCGAAGCTGCGGAAGTGGCTGATCATATGCGAGAGGTGAAGCAGCAGGTAGCTGATGCTGTAAAGGACGCTCCTGAGAAAACAGTCTACCTCGAGTTTTCAGCAGGATGGACAGTAGGCTCAGGGACTTTCCTTGATGAGCTGCTAACTCTTGCTGGAGGCAAGAATATTGCTGGCAGTCAAGAAGGCTGGTATGAAGTAAGTGCGGAGGAAGTTGTGAAGCAGAACCCGGATGTCATTATTTATCCTGATCTGCAAGTAGACCCTAATCCGATCTTGGCAGCTATTGAGAGCCGTCCAGGCTGGGAAGCAATGGATGCTATTAGCAACAAGCAGCTATTCGCAGTTACAGAAGACCCGCTTGTTCGAGTAGGACCAAGATTGGCTGATGGTCTGCTGGAGCTTGCTCAGAAGATCCATCCGGATCTCGTGAAATAATAATGAAACGTCAATTGTTAGGCTATGGAGGAGCAGCATTGCTCCTTCTTGCTGTTTCTATCGTACTTAGTCTGTCGATTGGCACAGCCGGAATTGCTATTCGGGATGTATGGGGTATTCTTGTACATCAGCTGCCAGGGATGAGTGATGGTTTGTCACAATGGACAAAAAGCGAAATAGCGATAGTTACGCAAGTCCGTTTGTCCAGAGTGCTGTTAAGTGTTCTAGTTGGGACTTGCCTAGCGTTAGCAGGCGCCGGATTTCAAGGCGTGCTTCGTAATCCGCTCGCGGATCCTTACACGCTTGGTGTTGCTTCGGGCTGTTCGGTTGGAGCGGCCTTTTTAATTCTATTCGGTTATCAGGCATTGATCGGCGTATGGACAATTCCGATTGTTGCTTTTGCTACAGGAACGATCACGTTATTGGCTGTGTTCTGGCTGGCGAGAAGCAGGGGCGGCATGCAGACAGAGACGCTTATTCTATCAGGCGTTATTATTCAAGCCTTCTTAGGTGCGTTTGTTTCCTTCATGGTGTCGTTGTCTGATAATGTAGTCAACCAGATTTTGTTCTGGCTAATGGGTTCTCTTGCTATGAGAAGCTGGTCGCATGTGTATATCGTACTGCCATTCATTATTATCGGGCTGCCACTGCTGCTGTCTTATGCGCAAGCGCTTAATTTATTCGTGCTCGGTGAACGGCATGCCGCACATATGGGCATAAGGGTCGAGAGAACGAAGCTTATCGTACTCATTGGCTCGACTCTCTTAACAGCTGCTGCTGTATCTGTGTCTGGTGTGATTGGCTTCGTCGGTCTTGTTATTCCTCATCTGGTAAGACTTCTCGTTGGACCGGATTATCGTCTGCTTATTCCGTTATCAGCCATTGGCGGTGGGATATTCATGATGTGGGCGGACACACTCGCTCGGATGGCCCTAAGTCCGAAGGAAATTCCGCTCGGTATCGTGACAGCGCTTGTCGGTGCACCGTTCTTCGCTTATTTGCTGTATCGGAGCAAACGAAGACAGGAGGGGGCGTTATGATAGAGGCGAAGCAGTTGACTAAGAGCATACAAGGGCAGCCAATTCTAAGTGGTATTTCCTTCGATCTGCCGGCTGGCCGGATGTACGGAATTATTGGGCCTAACGGAGTTGGCAAATCCACCTTGTTAAACTTGTTGTCAGGTGTAACAAAGCCGACAGCTGGACATGTGAAGCTAGATGGCAGACATGTGTCAGACTACCCGCGCAAGCAGCTTGCGCGCAGGCTCGCTGTTCTGCAGCAGGGCGGCTTGCCTCGTGTAGGCTTTACCGTCCGTCAAGTGGTTGCAATGGGCAGGTTTCCTTTTCAGAACTGGTTCGGAGATGAACAACAGGATGCAACAATCCTCATTGACCGTGCAATTGCAGCTATGGGGTTGTCACAGCTGCAGCACCGGACGATGGATCAGCTAAGCGGCGGTGAGAGACAGCGTGCAGCGCTGGCGAAGGTAATGGTTCAGGAGCCCGATGTAATTCTACTTGATGAGCCAACGACATATCTCGACATTGGCTATCAGGTGCAATTGCTCGATACCGTTCGTGAATGGCAGAAAGAGCGTGAAATTACCGTAATCGCAGTGCTGCATGATCTGAATCTAGCAGCCTTATATTGCGAGCAAATGATGGTGCTGCATAATGGCGGAATTGCGGCATTCGGTCCTCCGAAGCAGGTGCTGACAGAAGAACTGATTGGGAAGGTCTACGGTACGGAGGCTATGATCATTATGCATCCCGTATCCGGTGTACCGCAGCTGCTGCTGCAGCCAGCTCACAAATAAAGGATTTAGGAATGACATTCACATATGGCAAGGGAGGTTAACAATGAATGAATGATAATAATTGTGCAAAAGTGGCGAATACGATTGGTCGTATTGTGCCATTTGATGAGAGTGAGGCAGAAGCTGCAATGCGGCATTCGGACCAACTGACGAAGCCCCCTGGCAGCCTAGGCAAGCTGGAGACGATTGCCGCTCAGCTTGCTGGCATTACTGGGGAGCTGTGGCCAGATCTTAGTAAGAAGGCTGTAATTGTCATGGCAGCGGATCATGGTGTGTGCGAGGAAGGTGTCAGTGCGTTCCCACAGGAAGTAACCCAGCAGATGATGTTTAACTTCTTGAATGGTGGAGCAGCTGTCAACGTATTGGCTAAGCAGGCGAACGCGGATGTCTACTGTGTGGATATTGGCGTCGCGGGTCATGTGGAGCATCCACAGTTGATTGACCTGAAGATCAGGCCCGGCACAGAGAATATGACGAAGCAGCAGGCGATGGATCGGGAAGAAGCTGTTGCTGCGGTTACAGCGGGCGTTCATCTAGTAGACAAGTTGGTGAAGCAGGGCTATCGGCTGTTCGCTACTGGAGAGATGGGGATCGGCAATACAACGGCCAGCGCTGCAATTACAACTGTACTAACCGGTATGCCGGCAGAGGAGTCAGTTGGACGTGGAACGGGAATTAATGATAGCGTATGGCTCCACAAAGTGGAGGTAGTGAAACGGGCGATTGCCTTCAATGAGCCTGAAGTCATGGATCCATTAGATGTATTGGCCAAAGTTGGAGGACTCGAAATTGCAGGACTTGTAGGCGTTATTCTCGGCGCTGCTGCGAATCGCTGTCCAGTCGTAATAGATGGGTACATTTCATCAGTGGCTGCACTTATAGCGGTAAGATTGGCCGAGCAAGTGAAGCCGTATATACTTGCGTCACATTTGTCACAGGAGCAGGGACACTATAAGCTGCTTGAATCGATCGGACTATCGCCGATGATTCAACTGGAGATGCGGCTCGGAGAAGGGACTGGCGCTGTGCTATGCTTCCACTTCATTGATGCAGCATTGAAGCTTATGCAGGAGATGGCTACATTCGAAAGTGCTGGCGTATCAAGAGAGTAGGTGAAAGGATGTCAATGCTAGTAACAGGCGGTGCTCGCAGCGGAAAAAGTGTATTCGCGGAGAAACTTGCTGCTCGTCTTGGGAATGAAGGCATTTATCTGGCGACAGGGCAGGTATGGGACGATGAAATGGCCGAGCGGATCGGTAAGCATCAGCTGGATCGGACCGAATCTGGCTTCCAATGGCAGACGATCGAGGAGCCGCTGGAGATTGCCAAGCAGCTGGAGCGTGTAGAGAGGTCAATTGCTGCGACAGCTGCTGAAGGAGCTCAGCCGCCAGTCATACTGCTTGATTGCCTGACGCTCTGGTTAACGAATTGGCTTATGCAGGCGGAACAGTACAAGCTGGAGCAGCCTGAGCTGATCATGAGTGAATATGTAGCGCGACAAACGGCTATATTGGCGGAAGCCATTGCTAATTACAGCTATCCGCTGGTTATCGTTACGAATGAGGTTGGTGACGGGATTGTACCCGCTTATCCGCTTGGACGGCTATTTCGTGATGAGGCGGGAAGGCTTAATCAATTAATCGCTTCTATCTGTGAGAGGGTCTTTCTCGTTACAGCGGGTATTCCTGTCGAGCTTAAATCGCAAGCCTTTCAGTGGGACAGCTTATGATATTCTTCTATTCACTAGAGGAAGCGTTGCTGCTTGCAGCTGCAGCTATCGCTATCGATTGGATCGTTGGCGATCCGAAATGGCCGACCCATCCTGTTATTTGGATCGGTCGGCTTATTCGTGTGCTAGAGAGACGGCTGCGTACAGGCTGGGCCGAGAGAACGCCGAGCAGGCTTCGAATGGCTGGCATGCTATTAACGATTGCAACTTTATTGGTTTCATTCGGTGTGATGTGGCTAATAGTGGCAGCTGCTGCCTGGATTCATCCTTGGCTTGGTTATACCGTTAGTGCCTGGTTCATATCGACCACTATTGCCGTGAAGGGGCTGAAGGAAGCAGCGATGCTGGTCTATCAGCCACTAACGAAGGGTGCTATAGATGAAGCGCGCAAGTATGTGGGCTACATTGTTGGTCGTGATACATCACAGCTCAGCGAAGCAGAAGCATCACGAGCGGCTATTGAGACGGTAGCAGAGAATACAGTGGATGCGCTAGTATCTCCAATTATATTTGCTCTATTGGGCGGCGCTCCGCTAGCCATGCTCTATCGGGCAACGAATACGCTGGATTCAATGGTGGGGTATCGCAATGAGAAGTATATGTATTTCGGCTGGTGCTCGGCCCGGGTAGATGATGTGCTGAATTATATTCCCGCACGGGTAACGGGTCTGCTCTTATCGTTATCGGCATTGGTGCAGCCGGGCATGTCGTCACGGCGAGCATGGCTTGCAATCGGCAAGTTCGCTAGTCTGCATCCAAGCCCGAATAGCGGTATTCCTGAATCTGCTGTTGCTGGCGCTATTGGCATTGAGCTTGGGGGGCTGAACTATTATTTCGGCCAGCCAAGTGAACGTGCGAGAATGGGGTGGCCGCTTCGCATGCTGGAAGCAAGTGATATCCTTAAGACGATTCGCTTATTATACGCGGTAAGCATTCTAATAATGGCTGGAGTGTTGGCATTATGGTTATTCGTTCGTTGAAGCTGCACGGACAAGCACTGATTGCAGCATTGCAGTTTTTGACAAGACTGCCGATACCGCTGCAAGTGCCTTTTGAGGAACGTGTTCTGACACGCAGCGTTATTTATTTTCCAATTGCGGGGACTGTAATAGGGACGCTGCTATATGCCGCTTATGGCATTCTCTTATTGGTCATGCCAAGCTTAACCGCTGTGGTTATTCTCTTAGCACTGTGGATTTCCCTTAGCGGGGGATTGCATCTGGACGGCTGGATGGATACAGCAGATGGGGTGCTTAGTCATCGATCCAGAGAGCGCATGCTTGAGATAATGAAGGATAGCCGGGTTGGGGCAATGGGTGTCATTGCTGCTGTATTGCTGATCCTGTTCAAGTTCGCTGCACTGGCGGAGCTTGCAGCAGTCGAACTGCCCTTGCGCCAGCTCGCCCTGCTTGCCGTTATTCCGATATGGAGTCGCTGGTGGATGTCTGCAGCCATTGCTGGCTGGCCGAATGCCCGTCAAGGGGAAGGGATGGGCGCGTTATTCCAGAAAGTCTCATGGATTCAAGTTAGTGTTGGTCTCCTATGGACAGCTATACTGACCCTGTTAGTTAGCACGCTTGCAGGATTGTCAGCTGTTGAATCAAGTGTTGTACTTGCACTTGGAGCTGTATTAACTATTGGATCCGGATCTTGTGCAGCTATCTGGCTTAATCGCAAGCTAGGTGGATTAACAGGCGACACGTACGGGGCATTGAATGAGACAGTGGAGGCTGTACTTTTATTGGCGCTGTTATTAGGAATGAATAGATAAGGAGTGTTACAACTATGCTGGAACGATACGGGCATGGAGGCGATCTGCGCACAGCTGAAGAATCATTCGGTCTGTCTGCGCAGGAGTTCGTGGATTTCAGTTCGAATATGAATCCACTGGGACCGCCGGAATCTGTTAAGCAGACGCTGCAGCGATATGCTGAGCAAATTAATCAATATCCTGATCCTGCTGTGAGAGGACTTCGGGCCAAGCTTGCGAAGAAGCATCGTATTGATGAGCAAGCTATATTGGTAGGCAATGGCGCTGCTGAATTAATCGATCTCGTTGTTCGTTCAATTAATCCAGCTGTGACAGGACTAGCTATGCCTGGCTTTGCTGAATACGAAGACGCGGTCTGCAAGATTAATGGGCGTATCCTGCCAATCATGCTTCGTGCAGAGGATAATTTTGAGCTGACAACGAAATCAATTGAGCAAGCTATGGCTGCTCCAGCCCCTTTCTATATATTGGGCTCACCGAATAATCCAACAGGCCGTCTTGTTAATCCCGCTGTTATTATTCAATTATTACGCGAAGGAGCTACCGTAGTGGTGGATGAAGCGTTTATGGATTTCTTGCCTGATGAGCCCAAATACTCACTCATACAAGAAGCCTCGATAAATGAACAATTGTTCGTCATACGATCCATGACGAAATTCTACTCTATACCAGGCATCCGCCTCGGATATATCGTTGGTGCTCCCCAGCGCATTGCGGCGCTTCGACAGCTGCAGGTTCCGTGGAGCGTGAACTCGCTGGCTCAGCTTATTGGAGAAGCGGTGCTGGATGAGCAGCAATATGCAGATGACACATTAGTCTGGCTGCAGGAGGAGCGCCCTTACATGGTTAGTCACCTGGAGAAGCTTGGTATGAAGGTTGTTCCAAGCGATACGAATTATGTTCTAGTAAAGCTGCCCGAAGTACAAGGCCTGACAGCAGCAAGCCTGCAGAGGGAGATGGGACGCAAAGGCATTCTTATTCGGGATGCATCCCATTTCACCGGATTGGACCATACGTACTGCCGATTTGCAATTAAGATCCGTGACGATAATGACCGGCTCTTGTCTGCTCTATCTCAATGCCTCGCTGACTTACATGTAGAGAAGGAGGGCTAGAGCTTGCGCTTAAGTGAACAGAGTGATCACCCATTAGGGCGAACGATTATGATACAAGGAACGGCTTCTGATGTCGGTAAAAGTCTCGTGACAGCTGCGTTATGCCGGATCTTCAAGCAGGACGGCAAGCTGACGGCTCCTTTTAAATCGCAAAATATGTCCTTGAACTCCTATGTCACCTGGGATGGGAAGGAAATCGGACGCGCGCAGGGCATGCAGGCAGATGCATGCGGGGTGCTTGCAACGACAGATATGAATCCGATCCTGCTGAAGCCATCGAGAGAAATGTCATCACAGGTTGTTGTACATGGCGTGCCGCTTAGGGACTATGATGCGATGGAGTATCGTGAGAGTTATTTGCCGATAGCAGGTGACATTGTGAGGGATGCGATGCATAGGCTGCGGAAGGCGTATGAGATCATCGTGCTTGAAGGGGCTGGCAGTCCAGCTGAAATTAACTTAAAGGACCGAGATATTGTGAATATGCGAATGGCTGCATGGGCGGATGCACCTGTTCTGCTCGTCGCAGACATTGATCGGGGCGGTGTATTCGCTTCAATCGTCGGGACACTAGAGCTGCTTGAGCCTGATGAGAGAGATCGAGTGTGCGGCTTTGTCATCAATAAATTCAGAGGAGATATCGAGCTGCTTCGTCCTGGTCTTGAATGGCTGGAGGAGAGAACAGGCAAGCCTGTCATCGGAGTGCTGCCATACTTGCCAGGCTTGGAGCTGGAGGATGAGGATTCATTGTCACTGGACAACAAAGGGGATGATGAACCACAGCTGGGAGCGAATAGGCTCGATATTGTCGTTATTCGACTGCCGCGTATTTCAAACTTCACCGATATGGATCCGTTGAGGTTCGAGACTGATGTGCGCATTCGGTTCGTAGACTCAGCGGAGCAATGGGGAAATCCTGATGCAGTTATCGTTCCTGGAAGCAAAAATACGATTGAGGATTTGAACTGGCTGCGGCAGACGGGGTTGGCTGACCTTTTGTCAGCTCACGTGCGGGATGGTGGTCACACGGTTGGGCTATGTGGAGGGTATGAGATGTTCGGTGAGCGGCTGCTTGATCCTCATGCAGTAGAATCCGAATATAAGGAGTTAGCGGGTTTGGGTTATTTTCCGTTCGATGTCACCTTCCTAGAGCATAAACGTACTGTTCGAATAGCAGGGGAGGCGCGCTTTTCTTGGTCGTCTATTGCTCTGCCCGTAGAAGGCTATGAGATTCATATGGGAACCATTGATGCTGCTAGGGGAATGTCACAGCCTTTTTCAATTAGAGAGAGTCATGGCCCTGCTGATCTTGAAAAGGCTGAGGTGACTTCTCAGGAACTGGAAGGGGCAGTATCGAACGATGGCAGGCTGTGGGGGACGTTTATTCATGGGGTATTGCATAATGATGATCTTCGCCGTGCTTGGCTCAACGCTATTCGGCAGGATAAGGGATTAGAGCGGCTGCCCGCATCGATGAGGTTCCATGAACGCAGGGAGGCTGCTTTTGACCGATTGGCTGCGCATGCGCGTGAGCATCTTGATCTTCCGCATATTTACGAGCTGCTGGGGATGGAGGTGGCGGAGCGATGAGCCAGCCTTTTCGACAAGGGCATGTGTATCAATCTGGCTTATGGGAAGGTGTGAAGCTGGAATTGTTGGAGCATCGAATAGAAACCTATAGTCCGGTGCAGCTGCATACGCTTAGCAGTGCTGTTCATCTTGGGGGCTTCGCTAGAGCTAATCGAATTGTCAACTGGAAGGTGCCTCTTCCCTATGAATGTGATGATCCGGTAAGTGATGTGGACAGGCAGCTTCAGGAATGGGGATATACATCGGAACGAACCGTATGCTTGCTTACAGCAGCCAAGCTTACTCATGCTTCAATCGCTGAGCTGGAGGGGGATGGCTTCAAGCTGCTCTGCTGCACGACCTCTGGGACACGTAATGCCGCCCGAGCAGGGCTGCCACGCCAGACTTTCTCAGCCTATACGGCTGGTACAATTAATACGGTGCTGCTCATTGATGGTCAAATGACAGACTCTGCGATGGTCAATGCGATCATTACTTATGCAGAGGCAAAGGCGGCAGCCTTGCAGGATTTGAATATCAAGGATTCTGATCATGATGTCTCTGCAACAGGAACGACGACGGATGCAGTTGTGCTAGGAGTAAGCCAGAACGCCCAATATGGTGCGATACACGCCTACGCTGGAGCAGCAACAACGATTGGGAATGCAATCGGTCGTCTTGTATATGAGACCGTTCATGAGACATGCCGTACACAGCATGAGAGCTGAGGAGCAGCAGGCTAATAATAGCAAAGAGCTTTCGCCGAGGGCGAAAGCTCTTTGCTTATTAAAGGTTAAGGAGAAAGCTCCAACGTTTACTTAAGCTTTCAATGAATCAAGAGTGTCGACTTTAACTTTTCCGCCTTGACCAATCCAGGTTCTCTTCCAAGCACCTTGTACGACTAGCAGCAGAATGACACATGAGAGTGCAATAGCGCTCAAGATGAGGAAGCCTGGCGTGTAGGAGCCTGTTGATTGATACAAGCTTCCGAGGATGAGCGGCAGCAGATAACCGCCAATACCACCTGCAGCACCAACTATTCCTGTAATGAGCCCAATTTCATTTCCGAAGCGTTGAGGAACCAGCTGGAACACAGAGCCGTTGCCTGCACCTAAGCACATCATTCCGACGAACAGTAAGGCGCTGATGACATACAGAGGCGGTATGAGAGAGATCGATGCCAGCATTAGGCCAGCCCCTGCGTATAAGATTATTAGCATTCGAATGCCACCAATCTTATCGGATAAGTACCCGCCTACAGGACGGAAGAGGCTGCCAGCAATTACACATACGGTTGTGAAGTCAGCCGCCTGTACAGCGGATAGATTGTATTGGGTGTTGAAAAAAATGGTTAAGTAGTTCGTCATGCCGACAAAGCCGCCAAAGGTGACGCTGTATAGCAGACAGAACAACCAAGCATCCCTTTGCTTAAGTATATTGGCATATGAGGATAGTTTCTTAGGAGCAGGCTGATTAGGGCTCTCTTTGGCAAATATAGTAAATATAATGAATACAATAACAATAGGGATGAGGGCTAGACCGAAAACGATCTCCCAGCTGCCATAGTGCTGTGCAATTCGGTTGGCGAACAGCGTTGTGAATACGGTACCGCTATTACCTGCACCAGCTATACCCATAGCTAATCCTTGATATTGGGGTGGATACCAACGGCTCGCCAGCGGTAAAGCAACTGCAAAGGAGGCGCCAGCTACACCTAGTAGAATAGCAACGATATGCAGCTCGGCTAGAGAGTCAACGAATTTCCAACCCCAGACTAGAGGAACCATCGTAAGGAGCATGCCGAGCTGTCCTGTCCTCTTCGGCCCTATATAATCAGTCATGAATCCGAGTACAAGCCGCAGTATGGAGCCTCCGAGAATAGGAAGGGCTACAAGATTGGCTTTCTCAGTGGCGCTCATTGGATAATCACCCATAATTATGACGATAAGAGGACCGATAAGTACCCATATCATAAAGCTAATATCAAAATAAAGAAAAGCGCTGAACAAAGACGGCTTGTGACCACTCTTCCAGAATGTTGTGTTGTTCATCATTTCAAAGCCCCTCCACTTGTTTTTTTTTTTTTTTCATACTTACGCTCCCGGGGCGTAAGCATGCACTACCTATCCATCACATAAACGTCTAATAGGCCGCACTCCTGCCCTGGTGGTAGGAGTGCGGCCTCATTGCCAACGGAAGCACAGCTCTGTGCATCCGGAATTGTACGGTCACGACATTGTGAACCCAACTGAAGTATAAAGTAATGTGAATAACGTGTCAATAAACTTAACATAAAAAAATATTAGTCTCAAAATGAGGAGGCGAAACTCATTGAATGAGTGGACTGCGTTATATATATTGACATAATCACGAAGTTCTATTATGCTCTAAACAAATACTGATTTAAGGCACAATGGTGTGTCATTGAATTCCGGCAATGAAGCCCGTTCCCTTACGCAAGGGACGGGTTTTTCTTGTTTATTTAATTCTTTATGGCTTCCAGGGGGGTGCTTGAATGGCTGCTGTAGACATGAATGTATCGACCGTGGTTTCAATAGAAGAAGCACTTCGGCGCTTATGCCAAGAGATAAGTTCAGCTCTCTCTATAGAAAGAGTACCTTTACAAAGCTCGGTAGGCAGAATACTTGCGGAAGCATTCGTGACGCCTTTTCCAATGCCGCCCTTCCGCAGATCTGCCATGGATGGCTATGCTGTACGTTCATCAGTGACACGTACAGCTAATCCTGATCATCCAATCCGTCTGCGTGTTATTGATGAGTGGAGAGCAGGGGAATGCAAGAATGAAATGATGAAGCGCAGCCAGCCTGCTGAGGAGGAATTAGTTGCAGTACGAATATTTACCGGTGCGCCTGTGCCTGAAACATTCGATACAGTCATTATGCAGGAGGCGGTAAGCTGTTCGACAGACGGGATGGACTCTGCAAGCCATTATGTCCATGTGAAGCAGCCTGCTGTCGCAGGAAAGCATGTTGCTGAAGCGGGAGAGGATGTCCCTTGCGGACAGCAATTGCTAAGCGAGGGGACTGTCATAGGGGTCAAAGAAATAGCGATTCTAGCCTCATATGGTTTAACTGATCTCCCTGTATTTAAGAAGCCAGTTGTCGCGATCATTCCTGTTGGCGATGAGCTGTTGAAGCTGGGAGCATCTCTTAAGCCGTCTCATATCTATGATTCCAATAGTCTTTCGGTAGAAGCGCTCGTGCGTGTGCTAGGAGCGGAGACGATTCGTTATGATGCGATATCTGACCATTTGGATGACATAGCAGCTGCTATCAATCTAGCATGGCTTCAAGCGGATTTGATTGTAACGACTGGGGGCGTATCAGTAGGAGATTACGACTTCGTAGCGCGAGCCGCTGAGCGGATCGGATGTGAGCCATTATTTACGAAGGTCCTAATGCGTCCAGGCACGCCTACTTCGGCTTATAGAAGGGACTCCCAATTCGTTATCTGCTTATCCGGTAATCCATCGGCTTGCTACTCAGGACTTGAGCTGCTAGTCAAGCCAGCTGTGCTTAGGCTGATGGGGAAGAGATCATATGCCCATCGCTGGCTGGAAGGGAAATTGGAGGCTCCAGTCACCATCCCTTGTCCTTATCCGCGATATATTCGATCGTATGTAGCGATGGAGGGCGGACAATATACAGTCATTCCGATAGCCAACGATAAATCTGGCAATATTGCTGCATTCGCAGAGGCGAATGCAATAGCGGAAATACGAGCAGGGGGAAATGGGGCATCAGCGGGAGATAAGGTACGGTTCATCTACTTAACCTAACAATGAATACGACATAGAAAGGCGGCTTACTATGAAGAAACGGAAGCTGGTTGTAGTCGGCAATGGAATGGCAGGGATGAAATGCGTGGAGCATATTGTTGAGCTGGCTCCAGATGCATTTGACATAGCTGTTGTTGGCAGTGAGCCACATCCCAATTATAACCGGATTCTTCTGTCCAAAGTGCTGCAGGGCGATACATCCATTAATGACATTACGATTAATGATTGGGATTGGTACAAAGAGCACAATATTCGCTTGTTCGCAGGGGAGACGGTCAAATATATCGATAAAGAGAGAAAGCGTATCGAGACACTGTCCGGACTGAAGCTCGATTATGATAGTCTGATTCTGGCTACCGGCTCATCGCCCTTCCTCCCTCAGCTGCCTGGCATTGACAAAGAAGGAGTCACAGGCTTCCGTAATATGGAAGACTGCCGAACGATGATTCGTGCTTCTAGCATGTATAAGAGAGCTGCAGTCATCGGAGGGGGACTTCTCGGATTAGAGGCGGCAAGAGGTCTGCTGAACTTAGGGATGGAGGTTGATGTCGTTCATAATGCCCCCTACCTGATGAATCGACAGCTGGATGTTTTAGCCTCGGATCTATTGAAGGAGGAGCTGCTGAAGCAAGGCATGCGATTCTGGCTGGAGAAACGGACGGAGAAAATTATTGGCCGGAAAAGAGCAGAAGGCTTGCTGTTCTCTGATGGTACGAAGCTGAAGGCAGACTTAATTGTAGTAGCAGTGGGCATTAGTCCGAATATCGCGATCGCTGCTGCAAGTGGCATTGGCATTAATCGTGCTATTGTCGTGAATGATTATATGGAAACGGACTGCCCGAATATTTATGCGATTGGCGAATGTGCCGAGCATAGGGATACCGTATACGGCCTGGTTGCTCCACTATATGAGCAAGGCAAAGTGCTTGCCCAGCATTTGTGCGGAATGAAGACAGAGCCTTATGTTGGCTCAGTACCATATGCTCAGCTTAAGGTCTCTGGAGTTGAAGTATTCTCGGCAGGTGCTATCTGGGATAATCAGAGCCGTACAGCACTCCAGCATTATGACGGAGTGAAGGGAATCTATAAAAAGGTGTTAATGAAGAATGGTAAAATTATAGGAGCGGTATTGTACGGGGACAGTACAGAAGGCACTCAGCTGCTCGGGTATATCAAAAAGAAAGCTGCTGTATCTGTTCTGGAGAGGAACAGTGGAACACAGGGCAATGGAGACGGAGCTTCATCCGCAGTAGATGCACTAGCAGATAGCGATACCGTATGTGCCTGCAACGGAGTTTGCAAATCAGTGATTGTGGAGGCTGTTCTTGAAGGCGGCGCCAAGAATGTGATAGATGTTCGTGATCGCACGAAAGCTACTGGATCCTGCGGAGGCTGTAAACCGCTAGTAGCGGCCATTATCGAGAAAGCAATCGCAGGAGGGATGTCAGCTGCACCTCCAGCTGTTGCGATATGTGGATGCACAGACCTTGATCATGTCGCTCTCAAGAGTGTAATAAGCAAGAAGCACTACAAGAATATAGAGACAGTCAGACGTGAGCTTGATTGGAGAACAACGGATGGCTGCCGCCTATGTGGTCCAGCACTTATGTATTATGTGCAGCAACAAGCAGCTGCTTCCGGCTATATTAGCGAGAGGAGCAGTAAGTTGCTGACGCTGTCGACAGTTATTGTAGGGTCTTCTGGACAACAAGAGGCTAGTGGGGTCCGAGACAATAAACGAATGGGAGCAAGCATTGAATCGAAGATGAAGGATTTAGAAATGCCCCATTCTGTTACAATAGCCGTATCGGCAGGAACCGCGTATCCTGCGGGTGTGCTGGTCAGCGATTTCGGCATCATGGGCTCTCCAATAGGCTGGGAGCTATATACAGGAGGTCATTCGGAGCACCCAGTCAAGCAAGCACAGCTTATTAGTGTAGAAGCCTCGGAGCTTCAAGCGCAAGCGATTATGATGTCCTGTATCGAATGGTATAGAGAATCTGCCTTCTATGGAGAACCGGCTTGGAAGTGGCTTGAACGTGTAGGACTGCACAATATTAGAGAGATCGTGCTCGATGCTGAAGTACGGGATGAGCTGCTGATGAGGCAGAGAGTGGCTCAAGGAAATGAACTTAGTGGTGTATGTTCGACAAGGACGGTGAGCTAACGATGACGACGCTAATGAAAACCCAATGCCCGTTCTGCAGCGTGCAATGCAAAATGACGGTGGAAGAAACACAAGGACAACCGTTCAACCGATCCATGTATATGGTAACGGGAGTTCCGAATGCGGCGTCCGAGGGCAGGCTATGTATTAAAGGAATGAACGCGCATCAGCACGCAATGAGCCGTGAGCGGCTGATGCATCCACTGATGAGGAAAGATGGCCTGTTGACTCCTGTCTCTTGGGAAGAAGCGCTTCAAGCAATCGGCACGAGAATACAGACGTTGCAGCAGGATAAAGGCTCAGATGCAGTTGGCGTATATGGAGGAGGCTCCTTGACGAATGAATCAGCCTATTTATTGGGTAAATTCACTAGAGTGGCCTTGAAGAGCAAATATATCGATTATAACGGCCGCTTCTGTATGTCGGCAGCGGCATCTGCAGGGAGCCGCACGTTCGGCATCGATCGCGGCTTGACGAATCAGCTGTCCGATATTCCATTAGCAGAGTGCATCATTCTTGCCGGTACTAATATCGCTGAATGCCAGCCGACGCTCATGCCTTATTTCACAAGAGCCAAAGAAAATGGGGCTTTTCTTATCGTTATTGATCCTCGTGTTACCGCCACTGCCGAGCTTGCTGATCTTCATCTTCAAGTGAAGCCAGGTGCAGATAATGATCTCGTTAACGGCATGCTCAAAATAATTATAGACGAGGGGCTTGTTGATCAGTCGTTCGTAAATAAGCGTACAAAAGGCTTTGATGCGCTGAAAGCTCAGCTGCAATCTGTAAACCTTGCGGATATCGCTCGCTCCACCGGTGTGCCCGAGGAGAAGATACAGCGGGCGGCATTGGCCTATGGACGGGCAAAGACGGGGATGGTCTTCACGGCTAGGGGAGTCGAGCAGCATGCTGACGGACATTTGACTGTAAGGAATTTTCTTAATATGGTACTCACAACAGGGAAGATTGGAAGAGCCGGCTGCGGCTATGGCGCCGTAACAGGTCAAGGTAACGGACAAGGTGGCAGGGAGCATGGCCAGAAGGCTGATCAGCTGCCCGGCTATCGATCCATCGAGAATGCACAAGATCGGGAATATGTTGCTTCGGTCTGGGGCATTAACGAGCAGGAGCTTCCAGGCAAAGGCGTATCTGCCTACGAAATGATGGAGCGTATTCATCAGGAGGAGATTCAAGCGCTTATCGTGATGGGGTCAAACCCAATAGTCTCGAATCCGAATGCTCCACTTGTTGAAGAGGCATTGTCCAAGTTGGATTTCCTCGTGGTTGCGGACATGTTCCTTACCGAAACCGCATTATTAGCAGATATCGTATTGCCTGTAACATCTTACTTGGAGAATGAAGGAACGATGACGAATGTAGAAGGTAGAGTGCTGCTTCGTGAAGCAGGCAGACCTGCGCCGGGAGAGACTCGCCATGATTGGCAGGTGCTGTGTGCAATTGCAGAACAGCTAGGTCGTGGCTCTTATTTTCAATTTGATTCTTCTGAGGATATCTTCAATGAATTGCGCATTGCCAGTCGTGGCGGACTAGCCGATTATTATGGTATTACTTATGATAGGCTGCGCAAGGAGGAAGGGATCTATTGGCCTTGCCCTGCAACCGACCATCCGGGCACGAAAAGGCTGTTCGAGCAATCATTCCCGAATCCCGAGGGATTGGCCGTCTTTCAACCCGTAATTCAGCCTTCTCCTGCGGAAGTCACGAGTGCTGAATATCCGATGCTATTAACGAACGGTCGAGTGTTGTCGCATTACCTGACTGGTGTGCAGACAAGGAGAAGTCCAACGCTAGCTGCACGAGCAGTCGAGAATTTCATGGAAATTCATCCTAATTCCGCACAGAAGCTGCATGTTGAGGATGGGACCCTAGTGCGAGTCACATCAGCTAGAGGAACCGTTATTGTACGCTGTGTATTCTCCAAGTCTATTCGAGAGGATACGGTGTTCATCCCGATGCATTGGGGTGATGTACAAAATGTGAATAAGGTGACCAATCCTTCGTTAGATCCAATTTGCAAAATGCCTGATTTTAAAGTGAGTGCCGTACACATTGAGTCTGTCGATTCCGGATTCCCTGCCTATGCTACTCATTGATGGAGCTATCCTAGCAGGCGGATTCAGCAGACGGATGAATGGAGAAATGAAGGGACTTCTGCCAGTGGGGAAGCATTCGATGCTGGAACGGATTACGGAACGTATGAATGTCATTTGCAGTAACGTGACGGTCATTGTCGGAACCACGGAACAGGCTGATGCAGTAGAGGGGCTGTCGGTAACAAAGGTTCAGCTTGACCCCATTCCAGATGAAGGACCGCTCGCTGCTGTTCGATCAGTATTCGAATATACGGAGCAAGGAAGAGTCGTATGGGTATCCGCTTGTGACATGCCATTCGTATCCGAGATTGCTGCTGTTCACATGCTGGATAAGCTGCATCAGAGCGAGTGCATGGCGGTTGTACCCGAAATAGATGGCCGACTGCATCCGCTGCAAGCGGTGTACCGTGCAGAATGCGGAGAAGCGGCGACGAGCTGTCTGGAAGCCGGTCATAGAGGGATGAAGCATTTCTTGGCAAGTATTCCATATGTCACAATCAATGAGCGTGAGTTGTTGGCGCTTGGCCTTGACAGCCGCTTCACAGTGAACGTGAACACACGACAGCAGTATGAAGAAGCACTTCAGATGGAGGCGATGAGTGATGCGAGCTTCGGCTATCTATCAAATCGTAGGCTATAAGAACACAGGCAAGACGCATTTGATGTGCCGTCTAATTACTCATTTCCAGGGGAGCGGCACACCAGTTGCTACGATTAAGCGGGATGGACATGAATTCGATGCTGATCCTGAGGGCAGTGATACTCGGCGTCACCGTGAAGCGGGTGCAGCATGGTCAGCCATTACCTCGCAGAGTCGTACAGCTATCGTTAAGGAGTCTTCTTCGACATTGCTTGAATTAGCAGATGAAGCACCGCGATCTGCGATGCTATTGGTGGAAGGCTTCAAGCGAGAGCCCTATCCGAAACTTGTTACAATCCGCTGCCATGAGGATGAACAACTGTTAAACTCGTTGACTGGTGTAACTGCGGTTGCTGTGTGGCCAGACTATTATCATGTCCTGCGCAGAGAGCTATTGCCTCAAGGGGCAGTCGTCTTTCCTATTGATGATACTGCTAGTATTGCTCGGCATATCCAAGCTAAGCTATCTCAAGCTTCTATTGAAGCAGCTGATTCATTACAGGCTGAGAGATGGTATCGGCATCATCGATTACAACGGCCAACTGATAGCTAATCATATGGTCTGCCCGCTTAACAACGAAATCTCCGCCCGATCCGGGAGGGAAAGCTTGACTGCCTGTGAGACCATCTTCGAATGAAACAATTGTTTGATCATCCACTATAAACCTGAGCGAAGGTGCCTTGGAGGCCCTTCGCTCTTGCTGCTTGGGGGTGAGGTGTCGGCAGCTGCCAGGATATACAGGTCCCTCCGTTGAAAGACCATGCGGCGCACTAGCTACAGCAAGGAGCTCAGCACGAGAGCAGAAGCATGGGTAGAGATGCTTCGTGTAAGCCAGTCTTGCAAGAGCAGCTTCTATGGGGCAAATGGTCCACCTAGATCGGGGCCTTCATCCCAATCAAGACCGAGAAAGCGCAAATCCTCAAGTGCCTGCTGAGCGAGTTCCGGCCTGCAGCGCTGCTGATCAATGTCTTCCATGCGCAGCACGAATTGACCGCCTGCGCTGCGAGTATGAAGCCACGCAAGAATTGCGGTCCAGCCGTTGCCGATATGCATGCAGCCAGATGGAGTAGGTTCGAAGCGTCCGCGAATGACTGTCACATCGGAGCCCTCCTTCATACAATTAGAAAAAACGAGCTAGAGAATGAATTCTCTGCTCGTTAAGTATGTCGATAGTGGCGGAGCTGACGGGATTCGAACCCGCGGTCTCCTGCGTGACAGGCAGGCATGTTAGGCCTCTACACCACAGCTCCATGTATGGCACATGGACAATAATACCATGACCAACTTCCGCTATGCAACTAAAGCCGATAGCAAGAGTCTAAGCTTATTGACCACCGTTCAGATTTAACGATCGATATTAGCGGAATGGCAAAGTTCGCCGATTTTTTTTTTGAAGGATTAATTACAGATTGGGTTGTACAGGGTAAAATAAAAGCATCGCATGAACGTGTAGGGCAGCAATTGGATGAGGCACAATAACTGCATTGGCAGCTTGAGAGCGAATCAGCCAGCTCAGATCGGCTGCAAGAAGAGCTGAAGCGCAAGTGTAAGGCACTTATTGAACAGTTCGGCGAAAGTTAGCAAGAAGCGGAGGCATAGCTGTTGATTCGAGTTATAGCATTGACGAAGGAACAGGAATGGCGGCATGATCTAACACTAGATCAGCTGAGAACGATAGAGCTTGAATGGTACTGGGTAGATTTCAGTGAGCCTGATGATGAAGAATCGATGCTGCTGGAGACCTTTTTTCATTTTCACCCTCTAGCCATTGAGGATTGCTTTCATTTGCTCCAGCGGCCTAAGATGGATCATTATGACGATATGCATTTCTTCGTTCTTCATTCGATAGATCCAAGCACGCTATCGGTTCATGAGGTGAATATGTTCCTCGGCACGCGGAGTCTAGTTACGTTCCATTATCAGCCTTCTGTAGAGATAGATGATGCGTGGCTGAAGGTTCAGCGTTCGGATAAGCTGGGTGCAGACGTTCATATGTTTGCTGCTTATACGATTATAGACAAGCTTGTTGATCAGTATTTCCCTGCCGTACAGGAGCTGGAGGAGCAGCTGCTTGATATGGAGGTTGGCGGAGGCGGCGGGCCGAGTCAAACGGCGATGGATGATATATTCAACATCAGATCCAGACTGCTCAGACTTCGCAAGACGATTCTGCCTATGCGGGAGCTGCTGTACCGAATTCTGAATACGGACAAAATTGTAGGTCTTAAGAATTGCATCGCCTTCTTCCACGATATCTATGACCATTTGTTGAAGCTGTCTGAAATGACCGATTCCTGCAGAGAAATGACAGCCGATCTTAGAGATAGCTTCATCTCCTACAACTCGAACCGCATGAATTCCATCATGAAGACGCTGACCGTTATTACGACCATATTCATGCCTCTGACTTTTCTTGCCGGTATATATGGAATGAACTTTCATCATATGCCTGAGCTCGATCTCGAATGGGGGTATTTTGCATTATTAGGTATCATGCTGTTTATCGGTCTTGGCATGTTCGTATGGTTTCGCCGAAAAGGCTGGTTTAATTGATCAATAGAGAATAGGGGACAGGTCTAAACCATGGATAATCATATCAAAAAATTGATTCCAATCAGTCGCGGCAGAGTTGCAGCCATCATTGCCATTATGCTAGGCATACTAGCAGTATCCGTAGTATTGTTCATGATAATGGTCCACTCCTTGTCGAAGAGCGAAGAGATCAAGGCTGTACAGGATATTCCGAAAGCTTATACATATGAGAAAACAACAGCAGCCAATGGAATGGAGCTGCATGTGCTGAAGACGAAGCCGTCGAATGTATCGCTAACAGCTATTCATAATAATGTAACGCTGACTTCCTTCTATGGCATTAACGGCGGTTTCTTTTATGAGGATGCACTGCTTAGCATTGCGGTTGTGAACAGTCTACCGGTTAATGGGGCAATTGGTGAATATGGTTCTGGAGCTAGCAATGCCAAATACGCTCGCGGTACGCTCGTGTGGGATGGAGCCGCAGACGAGCTCTCGGTACAGATTGCTGAGGAAGCAACCGAGCTTAAAGTAAGGGATCATACTCGTTTCTGGGCGCAAGGAGGCATCAGCATGAGTATTGGCAATGAAGCGGGCTGGCTAACACAGGCTTTGGCTGAGAATGCACCTTATCCGGATGAAGATCGGCTGCGTTCAGCAGCAGTGTATGATAAGAACGGAATGCTGTATCTCGTTGTTAGCCGTACAAAAGGAACGCTGGGCTCCTTCCGAGAAGCGATTATGGAGGAGATCGGTGTTGGGAAGTTGGTAGATGGGGTTTTTCTGGATGGAGATGGCTCCTCTCAGCTTAGCAGCACAGAAGGCAAGCTGACAGGGGATAACCGACCGGTTGTGCAGATGATGAGGATTATGAAATAATTAATGAGATTAAGTATATAGATTAATGTCATTAACTAATTGGGTTGAATAGGGGATAATACAGATAATGACGCAACAATTACCGATAGATGACGTGCTGCCTGAGCTTCTAGCTGCAATGCGAGAAGGGAATAATGCGGTACTCGTTGCTGAGCCAGGAGCAGGTAAGACGACTCGGGTGCCACTCGCGCTGCTCGAAGAAGCTTGGCTGAAGGGTCGTAAGATCATCATGCTGGAGCCAAGAAGACTTGCAGCGCGCTCAGCTGCTAAATATATGGCGCGTATGCTTGGGGAACAAGTTGGCGAGACGGTCGGCTATAGGGTACGTCTGGATACGAAGGTTAGTGCGAAGACTCGTATCGAGGTTGTTACTGAAGGTGTGCTTACGAGGCTGCTGCAAGAGGATCCCGCACTGGAGCAAGTGGGGGCAGTGTTATTCGATGAATTCCATGAGCGGCATTTGCACGGTGATCTAGGGCTTGCTCTCAGTCTGCAATCGCAAGCACTGCTTAGAGAAGATCTTAGGCTGCTAGTGATGTCGGCTACTCTCGATACTCAGCCAGTGGCGGCATTGCTTGGCGATGTGCCTATTATAGCAAGCAAAGGAAAAGTGTTCCCTGTTACTACGATCTATGCGAGCAAAAGAGTAGATGGGAAAATAGAGCCAGCTGTTGCTGCTACGATTGTGGAAGCACTGCGTGAGCATGCGGGTGACATGCTCGTTTTCCTGCCTGGGGTTGGAGAAATTAGGCGCACGGCTTCGCTGCTTGCAAGAGCAGAGCTTGAAGCCTCGGTAAGAGTAGAAGAGCTGTATGGCGGGCTGCCGCTTGAGCGGCAGGATGAGGCGCTTGCCGCTTGCAAGCCAGGAGAGCGCAAAGTCGTCTTGGCGACATCCATTGCTGAATCAAGCCTTACTGTTGAGGGTATACGTATTGTCGTCGACAGTGGGTTGATGCGTGTACCGCGTTTCTCCGTACGTACAGGAATGACAAGACTCGAGACGATAGCGGTATCGCAGGCGTCCGCAGATCAACGGCGTGGTCGTGCTGGTCGACTCGCTCCGGGGGTCTGCTATCGGATGTGGCTTGAGCTGGAGCATGCTTATCTTCCTCAGCAGAGCACACCAGAGCTTCTAGAGACGGATCTGGCTCCCTTAGCACTAGAGCTAGCAATATGGGGAATCAAGCATCCGTCTGAACTATCTTGGCTGACGCTCCCACCGCAAGCCGCATTTGAGAACGCGATAGCGCTTCTCAAGCTGCTGCATGCAATTGATGAAGCAGGTGTACCTACTAAATGGGGCCAGCGAATGGCGAAGCTTGGTCTACACCCGAGACTTGGATACATGCTGCTGCAAGCTTGGCAGCTTGGAATGGCAGACAAGGCCTGTGAGCTGGCTGCGCTACTAAGTGAGCCAGACTTACTGCCCAGAGAGCGAAACGTAGATATTAAGCTGCGAATGGACGTACTCCGGCTGGGTGGTCATGACATTGATCGGGGAGCGGTTCAGCGAATGAAGACGCAGGCGAATCAATGGCGTCGGATGCTTGGTGAAGAGTATAAGAGTGGGAAGCAAGCGACAGCTCTTGATACCATGCCGCATAGTTCGGATTCATACGGCTTGCTGCTAGCGCTTGCTTATCCAGATCGTATCGCTCAGCGGCGAAGCGACGGGCGCTATTTGCTGGCTAATGGACGAGGAGCTGTTCTGTCTGAGCTTCAGCCTTTGTCACGTGCACCGTATTTGGCAGCAGCAGACATCGATGATGCGGGACAAGAAAGTCGGATCAGACTAGCGGCCAATCTGGACTATGAGGAGCTGGAGCTTGCAGCTGGCGATCAAGTGATTCAAGAGGACAATGTGGAGTGGGATGCTGCTGCCCAAGCGGTAAGAGCGCGCAGAAGAATTCGTCTTGGTGCTCTTATATTGAAGGAAGCTCCGCTTCAGCAGCCTTCCTCTGAGCTGATTGCAGCTGCACTGCTGCAAGGGGTTAGACAGGAGGGCTTGAGGCTGCTGCCGATGAGTAAACAAGCGAAGCAGCTCCAAGCCCGTATGCAGCTTATGGCAACCTATCACAACAGCTGGCCCAATGTGTCCGAAGAGGCATTGTTAGCGGATCTCGAACAATGGCTGTTGCCTCATATGATCGGTATGAAAAGCCGAAGTGAGATGCAGCGCTTGAATATGCTGCAAGTGCTGGAGGGTATGCTCACCTGGCAGCAGAGACAGCAGCTCGATGAGCAAGTACCGACGCATATGACTGTACCAAGCGGCTCGAGAATCCCAGTAGATTACAGCGATCCTTCGGCGCCCTTCATTGCAGCACGCTTGCAGGAGCTGTTCGGCTGGCGAGAGACTCCGCTGCTTGCAAGCGGCATGCTTCCGCTTACTATTCACTTGTTATCGCCTTCACAGCGACCAGTCCAAGTGACAAGAGATCTTGAGAGCTTCTGGAGTCATACGTATTTTGAAGTGAAGAAAGACTTGAAGGGGAGGTACCCGAAGCACTATTGGCCGGATGATCCTTATGCTGCGCAGCCGACGAATCGCGTGAAGCCCAGGGTCTGATTGAAAAGTAGCAATTACGTCGAATAAATCTATAGAAGGGGAGGGAATTGCTATCAAGCTGCTCCTTATTTATCTGTTTATTATTAATATGTATACCTTTGTGTTAATGGGCCTGGACAAGCAATATGCCAAGCAGAAGCAGAGGCGGATTCCGGAGAAACGATTATTCACCATGAGCGCAATAGGAGGAGCTTTGGGTGGATGGATCGGAATGAAGGTATGGCGCCACAAAACAAAGCATCGGTCATTCGTTATCGGATTGCCGCTTCTCTTCGTACTGAATCTCGTTCTCCTGTCATTCCTGCTGAATATGTATGGGATCAATCTGGATTCTATTATGAATGGTAATTGATTATATATTTCGTCTTGTGGTATATTGATTATTCGTTTTTTTCAATCCATGTTCTTAGGAGGTAACTGACATGACGGTTCAAAGTGCCTTACAAGAAGAGAAGGAGCGGCTAGCAGGCTCGCTCGAAGAAATCACTGCTCAACTGAGTGGGATTGGCCCGCGTTATACGGGCAATGACTTCACGGAGCAGATGCTCGATCTGCAGCGTGAAGAGCGCAAGCAGCGATTGGAGATCGCATTCCGAGAGCCTTACTTCGGACGGATCGATTTTCAAGAGCTTCCCTCAGGGGCAAGCAAACCACTCTACATCGGCAAGGCAGGGGTTTCTAAGCAAGGCAGCAATGAGCTTATTGTCATTGATTGGCGTGCACCTGTATCCAGCCTATTCTATTCCTTCACAGGGGGGGATGCCCCTGCCGTGTATGAATCTCCAGACGGTGAAATTGAAGGTTATGTTCATCTCAAGCGTAATTTGATGGTCAGACAGGGTGAGCTTGTCCGTATGGTTGACAGCTTCACTCGCGGCCAAGAGGAAGATTCCGTTACCGATGAATTCTTGCTCTATAGATTGGGTGAGAATAAGGACAATCGTCTTCGTGATATTGTCTCTACGATTCAGAATGAGCAGGATCAGATTATCCGTTCGGAACGGAATAAAGCGCTGTTCATACAGGGAGTAGCAGGAAGCGGTAAGACGACGGTAGCCCTTCATCGACTAGCATTTCTACTGTATCAGTATGCTGACCGGATGAGAGCGGAGCGAATGATTATTTTTGCACCGAACCGAATGTTTCTTGAGTATATTTCGGGTGTTCTTCCAGAGCTTGGCGTTGGTGACATTGGGCAGACGACGTTCGTTGACTGGGCACTTGAGCTGCTGGAGCATGAAATTGCTCTAGGCAGTTCAGCAGACACGTTAACGTATTGGTTCGAGCAGCACCGGACAGCAGATGAAATGGCTCATTCCTCTGGGCGCCTGAAAGGCTCATTAGCCTTCAAGGCTATTGTAGACAGACGTATTGCAGAGATTGAGCAGCAGGTGGTGCCAGTATTACCATTCGAACCACTGCCTGGACTCCTATTGCAGCCGGAGAAGATGCTGGAGTGGTACAACACAGATTACGGTGATGTGCCGTTAATGAAGAAGCGGGATCGCCTCGTTAGCCGTATACGCAGATGGTTCGAATCGGAGCTGAAAGCACGCAACGTAGTGGATAAGAAATTACGTGCCAAGGCTGCGGCCAAGCTTAATTCTTACTCGAAAAAGATTCCAGCTTACACAGCTCTTCAGCTGTATGCTACGTTATTCCAAGGCAAGCAAGCAGCAGCCGAGGTTCCGAAGGCAATGGCTGCAGCGACCGCGGCGAGGTTGAAGAGCGGAGCTGCTGAGGGAGAGGACTTGGCACCTCTTGTCTATATTCACTTGCGGCTATACGGTATGAAATTGTCCTCCTATGATCACATCGTGATTGATGAGGCTCAGGATTATTCGCCATTCCAGCTGGAGGCGCTGCGATTATGTCAGACAACACCATCAATGACGGTGCTTGGCGATTTGCAGCAAGGCATTCATGCTTATGCAGGTATTCAAGACTGGAACGAGCTTACTGACCTATTCGATGAGGAGCTTGTTGGTTACTTCGAGCTTAATCGAAGCTACCGCTCAACGATGGAGATTATCGAATTCGCCAACCGTATATTGGGGGCTATGGGCACTGGGGTGAAGGCAGCAGTGCCAGTATTCCGTAGCGGCGACCCCGTAGAGGTAGAACAGGTTCACTCAGCAGAGTGGCTGCAGCATATCGTGGATTCTGTGCGGACATGGCAAGGCGAAGGACATTATCAGACAATCTCAGTAATCGGCAGAACTGCGCAGCAGTGTCTCGAAATTTATGACTATATGAAGGCAGAAGGCTTGGAGCCGTCGCTCGTTCAGAGCAAGCAGCCAGAATACGGCGGTGGTCTATCTGTCGTCCCGGCGTATTTGTCCAAAGGGCTTGAATTCGACGCTGTTCTGATTGCGGATGCGGGTGAAGAGGCATATACCGAGCATGATGCGAAGCTGCTGTACGTAGGCTGTACGCGTGCACTCCACAAGTTGAAGCTGCTGCACCGCGAAGCGATTACTTCTCTAATATCCGATTAACAAATATTAATTTCTCGTAAATTTGACAGTATTAAGACAAGTCCAATCAACATCTTGACTTTAAAGCGTCTTGTAACTAGACTGGCTACAAGACGCTTTAAATACCTATGGAAGGATTTGAGAATCATTGGCTAAACCCAAGAAAAAGCAGCAGCACCGGAATCAACCGGTAAAAGCTGCGAGTTCCAACAAATCGCTTATCATTCTTACTCTGGCTATTGTTGCGGTAATTGCCGTAATCCTGCTCGGCATTAACAACCAGTCAAAGCCTGCCGACTTTGACTATAATGAGCTGCCGATGCTCGGAAGTGCTGATGCTCCGGTTAAGATCGTCGAATTCGGCGATTACAAATGTCCAACCTGTCAATATTTTGCTCAGAACATTAAACCACAGATCGACAAAGATTATATTGAGACAGGCAAGGCTTCATTTTATTTCGTAAACTATGCGTTTATTGGTGACGATTCCACAACGGCTGCACTGGCTGCTGAATCAGTTCATCATCAGAATAGCGAAGCTTTCTGGGATTATTATAAGCTTCTCTACGATAACCAACAAGATGAGCGGATAGAATGGGCGACTCCGGATTATTTGGTTCAATTGGCTAAGGATGCGAACCTTCCTGTAGACTATGAGCTGTTAAGATCGGATATCGACAACAAGACGTATCAAAAACAAGTGGACAAGGATGAATCACTTGTCCGTCCGTTGAATGTGCAGGGTACTCCTACATTGTTCATCAATGGCAAGAAGTATTCAGGCCAGCTGGATTACAACAGCATCAAATCAGCAATTGATAAAGCGATAGACGAGGGGTAAGTATCCATTGACGACGACAACCGATACGAAGGAATCCTATGAATCCAACGAATCATGGATTCAGCGTTACAGCTTGTATTTAGCATGGCTTGTATCATTGGCTGCAACTGGTGGAAGCTTGTATTTCAGCGAGGTACAAGGGTTCATCCCTTGTGATCTATGCTGGTATCAGCGTATATTCATGTATCCGCAAGTGATTCTGCTCGGTATCGCATGCTATCGCGGGGATCGTCGGATAATCAGCTATCTGCTTCCGGTCAATATAATTGGGCTGCTGATCTCTTTATACCATAATGTGGAGATTTGGTTCCCTAAGCTAGGCGAGGTGGTCCCTTGCCGTTCGGGAATTCCGTGCAACTTCGATTATTTGAATTGGCTGGGCTTCATTACGATTCCTCTAATGGCTCTAACGGCATTCATACTCATTACCGTGCTTCTAATAGTGGGACGCCGCAAAGAGGCATAATCCCTTGTGACTCCGGACGGCTAACGCTGTTCGGAGTTTTTTGTAGGGGAAAGACTTAACTGATGTCCTGATTACGCTGCGAAAGTGGATGGTATTTACGATCGCTGTTGCCCCTGGATTTCTTCTAAACAAAAATCCATGGGCAAAGGCGAATGCTTTCGCTTCTCCAGAATCCATCCAACTCTCTTCGCTCCTCAGGTCGATCTAAAGCTTTCCCTTACTTGTGTATGGGTAATTTAATCCTTGAGGAACAATAGGCATTAAGAAAGCATGATGCTTGCATCCAAAGCGCTCCATTCATCGTATAACTGAGAAACAAAGGGGGTCAGAGTGGTGACATTAACACATCAGGAAGATACGAAGCAGCAGCTCGAAGCGGTTCTAGTGGAGATCGCGACATGGGAGAAGAGTCAGAAGGATATATGGTTCTGGGAGAAGCTTGGCAGACTCCCGTTCATGCTGCTCGATAAGCTGACACCGAAGTTTATTGGGCAGAAGCTTGGACAAGCGGTTGAAGAGATTGGAAGTTATATTCAGAATGGCGGGCAATATCTAGTCTCGGAGAAAAATGTGCTGGAACGTCTTGAGCGGAATGCTGTCGCTTCTGGTTTGAGGACTCAGTCAGGTCTAGGGCTTCTTATGTTACAAGACAGTGCAATAATTCCGCTATCCGTTATGGACGAAACGGCAGACCAATTATCATCCAGTAGATCTGCAATAGCTACTGTTCAAGGTGCAACGACTGGCTTTGGCGGTTTTCTAACGCTTGCCGTAGATATTCCTGCCATTCTTGGGCTTTCTCTTAAAGTCATTCAAGAAATAGCCCTATCGTATGGCTATGATCCGAAGTTGAAGGAAGAACGCATATTTACCGTCAAAGTCATGCAGTTCGCTTCATCCGATATTGTCGGTAAAAAAGCGATACTGGAAGATCTAGAATCCTACGGAAGTGACGACCGCAATCAGCAAATGATCGCTCAATTAAAAGGCTGGCAGGAGGTTGTCGCCGTTTATCGAGACAATTTTGGGTGGAAGAAGCTTTTTCAGCTAATACCGGTTGCAGGCATGCTGTTCGGAGCAGTTATTAATCGAGGAATGCTGAACGATGTGGCAGAAGCAGCCAAAATGCTGTATCGTAAAAGAAGAGCAATGCAAAAGCTTGAAGTACTTGGAGAGTAGGGGCATCATGATTGCTATAGAGGAGCAATTATATAGAGAAGCAGAGCATTTCATCACATTATGCTATGAAGAGATGGGGAAGTCAGAAACTGAGCGACTAGAGCGATTGGATGCTCTGAAGCATTCTATCGACAATGATGGCTATTATGAGCATACCTTTGACGAATTGAAGCATGGTGCGAAGATGGCTTGGCGGAATAGTAATCGTTGTATTGGCCGTCTATTCTGGCAATCGCTAGAAGTATTCGACGCTCGCCATATCAGCTCGGAGGATGATATCGCTGCCGCTATATTTTATCATATTAACTATGCGACGAACGGAGGCAAGATTCGACCTGCCATTACGATATTCTCTCCTGAGAGGGGAGAACAGCGTATTCGGATATGGAACCATCAATTAGTTCGATATGCAGGCTATCCTACTGAGCAAGGAGTTATTGGAGATCCTGCGTCCATTGCTTTTACAGAGGCTTGTATGCAATTAGGCTGGCGGGGACAAGGAACAGCGTTCGATGTGCTGCCCCTCGTTATACAGGTGAAGAACCATGCCCCAAGATGGTATGAGCTGCCTGAGGATGCAGTATTAGAGGTTGAACTGACTCATCCGAATATCGACAATTTTAGTAAGCTTGGACTACAATGGTATGCTGTTCCCTTCATATCGGATATGAAGCTGGAGATTGGCGGCATACACTACACAGCAGCTCCATTTAACGGATGGTACATGGGTACAGAGATTGGAGCGCGGAATTTGGCTGATACGGATCGCTACAATCAGCTGCCTAGGCTGGCTAAGCTTATGGGGCTGGATATGACGAGTAATACGACGCTATGGAAGGATCGAGCGCTTGTAGAGCTTAACGTAGCCGTTATACATTCATACAAAAAGCATGGTGTAAGCATTGTTGATCACCACACTGCCGCAGAGCAATTCATACGGTTCGAGAAGCAGGAGAAAGAGATTGGGCGGGAAGTGAACGCAAGGTGGTCATGGCTGATTCCTCCGATGTCACCAGCGACAACAGCCGTGTGGCATCGCAGCTATACTGACGTCGAATTGAAGCCGAATTATAGTTATCAAGCAGCCGCTTATGAAGACGGAGGACAATAATCGTGGATTTTATGATGGAATATTTATCTTTCTTTGTTATCGTGACTGATGGTGAGGATAACGCATCAGCGAAGCGGTACAAGCATTATCAGACTCTCGATGAGAGCGATTATGAAGACAGTGAAATTAAACGATTTCTCGATGGTGAATTTACCCGGATCGTGAAGAGGAAGGTGGAGCGCAACCCGAATACGGAGAATGCACCGACCAAAATCGGACGTTTCATGGTGGAGCCTGGCTATGAGCTGTCGAGCAATCAGAACTATAACCTGTTCCAGAGGCTCCGCGAAGCGGACAGCAAAGAACGCTACATAGGCATTGCCGATGAGCTTGTACATATTTATATGGACACGAGCGCGGTGAGGGGTGGAGCGTTTATTATTGCGCGTGTGAAGCTCAATACCTTCTTCGATGAGCCATTCCTGTTCCTAATGAAATGCGACTTCGAGCCCAAAATCGCCCGGATTTCGGATGAGAGAAATTTGATCTCTCAGGTGGAGATGGCAATCAGCGCTCGAAGCATCAAGTCGATTCAATATCCTCATATGCCGGAAGAGGGGATGCTTGATCACTGGGAGCTCAAAATCCATCAAGCCTCACATGCGCGATATTTCGAGGATTTCTTGAAATTCGTCTCGTATGAGAAGCCGCTGCCTGAGGTTATGGGCGAGCAGATTCTCGATATGGTGCAGCAATATATGGAGGACAAATGGCAGGATGCTCCTGAGAGCAGCGAGCGCCGTGAAGAAGAGAATGCGATAGAGGTATGGGCTGCCAGCGAGAAGCGTGAGCTTCAGGAATATTGGACACATGAGCAGGTAACAACCGCATCGGCAGCTCTTGTTGAGCAGAAGCCGGACCTGCCATTCACCTTCAAGCTCGATAGTATAACGATCAAAGGACTGTTGGCGGAGTTTGGAGCGTCGTTGCATTTTGCCAAGCATAATGGCAGATATGTTGTCGTTATTGAAGGTGATTCCTTCCAATTCGATAAGGGAATGTCACCAGTTGAGCTGCTGCAGCCACCTGATCTAGAAGAGCTGCTGCCCACAATTGGAACGAATAGGAAGGAAGAGCCACCCGCTATTTTACCATTAGAATCTTCGCAAGATGATGATGTTCCTTGGTAATGCTAAGTGAAATGAGGAGTGTATAGAGATGGATCATCTGTTTTTTATTGAGATTGGAATGGGCTGTGACCTGCATGGACAGAACGTGACGAAGGCAGCGGTAAGGGCTGTTCAGAATGCCATTCATCATAATTCTATGCCTGGGCTGCGCTCCGTCCTGCCTGGAGGCTCCCTTGACAATATGAAAGTGCATGTAAAGCTGGCGGTTCCATGCGACAAGGAATTGTTAGAGGTGGAACAGATTAAGAAGGTGCTGCCTTACGGTACGGTAACAGTTGAAGTGATGGATGGCGGTATGCTGACTACGAGCGGTGTCGTACTACCTGACAAAGAGGATAAGAATGATCTTATTTATATTGTGAATGCATCGGTTGAAGTTGGATATTAGAACATATTTTGTTTGATTCATTCTGCGCACAGTGGAGACAATAGGGGGAATTCAACGATGAAGAAGGAGACAACTCCCCATGGTTCTAAAACTGGCGTTATTCGCTGTGCTGCTTGTATTCTCGGCTTTTTTCGTCGCAACGGAATTCGCGGTCGTTCGTCTACGTGCCAGCCGTGTTAATCAAATGGTGACTGAAGGTGTTAAGAACGCGAAGGCAGTAGAAAATGTTATTCAGCACCTGGACGGCTATCTATCTGCTTGCCAATTAGGAATTACAATTACGGCTCTCGGGCTTGGATGGCTTGGCGAACCGACGGTGCATGAAATTCTACATCCGCTGTTCGAACGCTTCCATCTGGAAGGTAATATTGTGAATGTCATTTCATTCATTTTATCCTTCGTTATTGTGACCTATCTGCATGTGGTGCTCGGGGAGCTGGCTCCCAAAACATTAGCGATTATAAAAGCAGAAGAGGTCAGTCTATTCACTGCTCCGCTTATTATCTGGTTCAACAGAATTATGTATCCGTTTATTTGGTTATTGAATGGTTCCGCCAATGCATTAATTCGATTGCTGGGCTTCAAGCCTACAGGCGAGCATGAGGCACACTCCGAAGAGGAAATCCGGCACATTATGACGGAGAGCTTCGAGAGCGGCAAAATCAATCAAAGCGAGCTAAGCTACGTGAATCGAATATTCGAATTTGATGAACGATTGGGCCGAGAGATTATGGTTCCGCGCACGGATATGGTCTGCTTATATATCGATAAGAGCAAGGAAGAGAATATTGCTACTATCCGCAGGGAGCAGTACACCAGGTTCCCTGTTGCAAAAGGCAGCAAGGATCATATTATCGGCATTATTAACACGAAGCAATTTTTCATGAATTATTTCAATAACCCGGATACCGATGTCAGTCATCTGCTGCAGCCGGTTATGTCTGTCTCAGAAATCATTCCCATCAAGAAGCTGCTTCGGAAGATGCAGCAGGAAAGAGTTCATATTGCTATATTGCTGGATGAATATGGCGGTACATCAGGGCTCATAACCATTGAGGATATTATCGAGGAGATTGTTGGAGAAATTCGTGATGAATTCGATTCAGATGAAGTGAAGGAAATTGAGGCTATCGGTGACAATCGGTTTATGGTCAATGGCAAAGCCCTGATCAGTGAGGTGAACGCGGCCACAGGCAGCCACCTGGAGAGCAGTGATGTAGATTCCATCGGAGGATGGCTCTATAATCAGAATGCTGAGCTGCAAGTGGGAGAGTCATGGAGCTTCCAGGAGCTGACCTTTATTATCCGGGAGAAAGACGATCATCGCATTAGAAAAATTGAAATAAGTGTCCAATTATGATGATTGTATGATGGGTTATCGAGGGGAAGGAGAGCCGTTTCCTAGTTGGGGACGGCTTCTTTTGTCGCATATGGCTGTCGAAAAATAGGGACAAACAACTGAGGACTAGGTAGTCCTCATATGATATGATAAATAAGTTAAATCGGCCTTATTCATAGCCAGGAAAGAGAGAGGACGCGTACTTATGAGTGATTTAATTAATGCCATTATAATGGGCATCGTAGAGGGGTTAACGGAGTTTCTGCCCGTATCGTCAACAGGCCATTTGATCCTTACGGCTGATCTGTTGAACTTCACGGATGAGCGAGCGAAGACGTTCGAAGTCGTTATCCAATTCGGTGCAGTGCTGGCCGTTCTGATGCTGTATAGGAAGAGATTCGTGAATCTGTTGAATTTCAACCTGAAGTCTGGAGGACTGAACGCTCTGCATATTCTGCTTGCGTTAATTCCTGCTGGAGTATTCGGGGTTGTACTGCATGGTGTGATTAAGGATTATTTGTTCAGCTCAGCCACCGTGCTGATTGGTCTTGTTGCCGGCGGTATTTTAATGATTGTTGCAGACAGGATCAAGCGGAAGATAACGGCTGAAGAGCTGGATGATATTACATATAAGCAAGCATTTGCTATTGGGTTATTCCAGATATTGGCTTTATGGCCGGGTTTTTCACGCTCGGGCTCCACAATATCGGGAGGGATGTTCTTCGGTACCAGCCAGAAGGCAGCTGCAGAATTTACTTTTCTCGTATCTGTACCCATCATGGCAGGGGCAAGCGGGATTGATCTTATCAAGAGCCGCGAGTTTCTAACGATGGCAGATTTGCCTTTATTTCTAGTAGGCTTGCTTGCAGCATTCATCGTGGCTACGATAGCCATTGTTACCTTTCTTAATCTGATCAAAAAGCTGCGCTTATCTTGGTTCGCATATTATCGGTTCGCTCTGGCAGCCGTATTTGCACTTATCATTTTGTAATCGATAGAGCTAGAACAAGAAGACTCTCTTAGCTGATAAGAGGGTCTTTTATTATTAGGCTTTTGTGGATTCTAAGGAATCAAGTCCATTCCACAATAGGTCGATAATCTCCTCAGCCGTTTGCCTCAAAGATTGCTTATCGTTGATGATATCTTTACGGTTGCGTACCGTTAGAACAGCCGTGTAAGCATGAGCGAGCAGCATCGGATTATGTGATTTGATTTCGTTGTTGTCCATAGCCTCTTGGAAGACCTCTGCAAGTAACACATGCAAGGCATTCTCCGCTTGTCTAATTCGAGTAATTTGCTCTTCATTTAAGCCTTCTGAGGCTTCGCGCATCATCGTCTCGAAATCAATGTGAGCATTGGCCATATGACGTTCTGCGACAATAAGCAATCTTTCACGAAGACTGCCTGGACCAAGAATGATCTTCTTGGTGCTCTGATAGGCAATGGATAGAACGAACACAAGGGATGCTGTGAACAGCTCGGCTTTATTCGCATAATAGTAATACACACTTGCTTTCGTAATGCCACAAGCTTTGGCGACACCTTCGAGGGAAACTTTCTCGAACCCTTGCTCCATGAATTGATAGGAAGCAATTCTTAGTATTTGATCCATCGTTTGTACTTTCTCCGCTGCTTTGGGACGGCCGGGTTTACGTTTCTGCGGTTCATTCATGATTCCGATTCCCCTTGTTCATTAATTTGTAATAAAAGAGTAGTTGATTAATTAACCTTCCGGTATATATAATATACCAGTGGACTTATTCATTTTATACGAAATAGACGAAGAATGGAATGGAGGATGGGTGTTTTGATAGAGAAATTGGGCAATATCGTTGCTGGACGCCGTGGTCGCTGGGTTACAGTGATTGTATGGATCGTTCTGGCCGTCGTACTGACGGTAGCACTGCCAGCTGTAGGTGATCATGAGAACAACAGTGCACCTAACCTGGAAGCTGATAGTCCTTCCGTATTGGCAGATCAAATAATGAAAGAAAAGTTCCCTAATGATACAGGGATTCCAGCATTAGTTGTATGGCATAGAGATGGCGGTCTTACTGACGCAGATTATGCACTCATTCAACAGACTTCCAAAGCGCTCAGCGATAATCCGTTGGAAGCACAGGAAGCTGTTATTCCACTTCATGAAATGCCAGCACCTGCGTTGAAACAATTCGCATCTGAGGATGCAACGACGCTTATTCAGCCGATAACGTTTGATGAGCAGGCTGATGGTGAGGTGCTCAAGCATAATCTGGAGGAAATTCAGAAGATCGTACAAGCAGAGACAGGCTCTTCAGATCCATTCACTGCTCCAATAAGCGGCTCAGATGAGCTTAGCATTCGAATAAGCGGTCCAGTCGGAATCTCCGTTGATGCAACAGGATTGTTCGAGGGTGCTGACGTATCGCTGTTGATCGCTACGGTGTTATTGGTACTGGTACTGCTGCTTATTATATACCGTTCACCGATATTAGCTATCATCCCCTTGGTAGGAGTAGGCTTCGCCTATATTGTGACTAGCCCGATTCTAGGCTGGCTGGCTAGCGAAGGCTGGATTACAGTGGATGCGCAAGCGATATCAATTATGACGGTATTGTTGTTCGGTGCTGGGACGGACTACTGCCTCTTCATCATTTCGCACTATAGACAAGAGCTGCAGCGTGAGGAGAATAAGCTTCTTGCACTCAAACGGGCATTCAAGGATGCATCAGGCGCAATTGCGATGAGTGGATTTACAGTTGTATTGGCACTCATTGCTCTGTTAGCTGCCAAATATGGTGCTTATCAACGCTTCGCTATACCCTTCAGCTTATCGATCTTTATTATGGGCATAGCGAGCTTGACGCTCGTCCCAGCTCTTCTCGCTATTATGGGTAGAACCTCATTCTTCCCATTCATCCCTCGTACAGATGAGATGGAGAAGAAACATGCACTTGCCAAGGGCAAGCCATTCCGCAGCCGCAACAAACCGAGCAAATTCGGTTCTGCGATTGGTCAGATCGTAATTGCGAAGCCATGGACGGTCGTAATCGTCTGCATCGTGGTGCTAGGGTCCCTGGCGGGCTTCTCTACACAAGTGAAGTTTACCTATGATCTGTTGTCTTCATTCCCTAAGGATATGCCTTCAAGAGAAGGCTTCGATGTTATCTCGGAATCGTTCACTCCTGGTGAGCTGGCGCCGATTACAGTCGTTACACAAACGGAAGGTAAAGCAATAGATCTAGAGGCTGTATTGTCTAAAGTGCCACTAGTCGATTCGGTAACGGAGCCGGTAGCAAGCGATTCTGATCCTAATCTGCAATCGGTTGAGATTATCCTGAGCACGAATCCCTATTCACAGGAGGCTATGGATACCATACCTGTCCTGCATGACGAGGTAGAGGCAGCTTTAAGCGCTGCTGGCATTGAGCAGGTGGATACGAAAGTATGGGTAGGGGGTCAGACGGCTACTCAGCATGATTCTCAGATCTTAACAGACCGTGATAACAGTGTTATTATTCCACTCGTTATCGGACTTATTAGTATCGTTCTGCTGCTCTATTTACGTTCCGTTACAGCTACCATATATCTGATCGGAACAGTTGTGCTTTCATTCGGTTCCGCGATGGGATTAGGCTGGATCATTCTTCACTACGGGATGGGAGCAGATGCGATTCAAGGGGCAATACCGCTCTATTCCTTCGTATTCCTTGTTGCACTAGGTGAGGATTACAACATATTCATGATTTCGAGCATTTGGAAGAAACGTAAGACGATGCCTCTGAAGCAAGCGATCAAAGAGGGGGTAACCGAAACAGGCGGAGTAATTACGTCAGCGGGTCTTATTTTAGCTGCAACATTCGCTGTTCTTGGTACACTGCCAATTCAGGTGCTTGTCCAATTCGGTATCATCACAGCTATTGGTGTACTAATGGATACCTTTATTGTAAGACCGTTCCTCGTTCCGGCTATTACTACATTGCTGGGCAAAGCAGCCTTCTGGCCTTCTAAGGCGGAGGTTATCGCGGATAGCGAAGTTAAGGTAGCACAAGCACGACAATAGTAGAGGTAATCGCACACAACCTCCAGTTCCGCAAACAGCGGGAGCTGGAGGTTGTGGCTTTCAAAGGCATCATTATAAATGGTTAAAAGGATATGATTTGAAACAATTTGGTAAATTCCTGCGTCTTATATCTATATAGAAAAAGGGGGATGTCTATAGGTATGACTAAATGGGCTAGAGTGGCAATTGTACTTACGTGGGCGATTATTATTGGTGTAATAGGCTTGATTGAGCCAAGAGCTGTACAAGCATGTTCATGTGTAGCTGATCTGGAAATGTCAGAGCACTTGAAGCATGCGGATACGGTATTTGCAGGCAGAGCTATTTCTGTGAAAGAGAAGGGCTTCTCTATTCTAGGGCAATCGGATAGCCCGATTGAGGTTGCGTTCGAGGTCCAAGAGGTATGGAAAGGACATGTTACTCAGCAATTAACGATTCATACAGCTATGAGTAGTGAGAGCTGCGGGTATCCATTCGAGCAAGGCCAAGAATATTTGGTCTATGCGAACGCGAGTGACGGCAAGCTTAAGACAGGCAAGTGCGGGAGAACGGCCATGCTTGCACATGCAGATTCAGACTTAAGCTTACTGGGTGGAGGATCTATACCGCCGCCTCTTCAAGCTCCTGCTGTGAACAAGGGCACGAGCGGTATGGCACTGAGCATGGCCAGCTTAATCCTCCTAGTTGTTGCAGCTCTCCTGCTCTGGCTACGTCATCGCAGAAAGAATTATTAAATAAGGAACATTGCAACAATGGTTGTTACGGTCAGACCAATAATAACAGGCTTGAGATTGCGGCGGGCAAGCTCGAACGGGCTGACGCCACAGATTGCCGCAGCGGGGATAAGAGCCCACGGCACTAAGGTTCCTCCACCTACCCAGATGGCGGCTACTTGGCCTAAGGCGGTGAGCGTAGCGAGTCCGGCACCTATAGCGCCTGCGAACAGCTGTGCAATGGAGCCAGCAAGCGATATGCCGGAAAAGCCAGATCCATCTAAGCCTGTTACTGCTCCTACCGCGGTCAAGGTAACGGAGCCTACGGCACCATTTACAGGAACATGATTGGCAAGCGCGACACCAAGGTCGTTGACGATTCCATGAGAGCCGGCTGGCAGCGTCTCACCGAACATCGCGATAAAGCCAGAATCTCCAAGATAGAAGAACGCTGCAATGGGAATAACCGGTCCGAATACTTTGAAGCCGAATAGAAAACCTTCTATAATATAGCTTGTTGTTTGCTCCAAGCCTTTGTCTCTATGAGCAAGCATAGTAATCAACAGCAGGATGAATACAGCAGTTCCACCGATTAAGGCTGTAGCATCTCCGCCTTGAAGATTGAATTGAAACATGGCGATGACATCTGCTGCGAATAATAGAGGTATAATGATTGCAAGAAACACTTTTGTAGAATAGGACAAGATATGAAGATCCGAGGACGAGCCTATCGGCTTAGAGGAATCGGTCGTAAGCGTATCCTCTTGAGCGATGAGTCCATCCTTCCATTTGCCTGTACGCATATCCCTGCGCATATACCAGAAGGCAACTACAGTCGTTACTACACCCATCACAATGACGAGAGGGACACTAGCCTGCATAACTTCACTCACAGGCAGCCCAGCTGCATCAGCGGTCAATTTGGGCGCTCCTTGTATGATGTAATCACCGGATAAGGCAATCCCATGTCCGAATAGATTCATTGCCATCGCTGCTCCTAGAGCAGGGAGTCCGACTCGAATAGCTACGGGGAGGAGAACCGCACCAATTAGAGCAACAGCAGGGGATGGCCAGAAAAACCATGAGGTGACCATCATAATGAGGCCAATTCCCCAGAATGCAAGCGTTGGCGTACGCAGGAACAGGGTGAACGGCGATAGCATCACTTCGTTTATTCCCGTTCGGATCAGTACGCGGCTCATGGCCACAATAATGGATATAATGAGGATAGTGCCAATCAATTCTTTGATCGCATAAATAAAGCTGTTAAAAATACCGCTGACGGATCCGGTTAGTGAGCTTGTTGCAAGCAAGCCGATGCCGAATATCCCAACAATGCAAATAAGCGACGTATCTCGTCGCATCAGCATAAATCCAATAATGGCTACAACGAAGGCCAAATAGACCCAGTGTATAGCCGACAATTGAATTTCCATAGAAAATCACCCTCTCCTGACATGCACAGGACTGCCCTATAGGCAGCTGCCGTACTGTAGGGTATGCACCATGAGGAATAAGCGTTTCTTGAAAAACCGTAGTTGACGAAACAAGTAATACGGATACAATTAAAATGACGATTAGTTGATGTATAATGAAAAGAGCCGCATTCGCAGCCGGAAGGAAGTAAGACGACATGAATATAACGATAATGGATGCTTCAATGACTTACACAAAAGAAAGTGGATTCGTAGGCAAGGTCTCCTTCGAGATTGAAGGACAGCCTAATCAATATGAGATTACTCTGCATAGCCGTAAAATGACCGAATGGGGATATGGCCTATTCTTCTTGAATGAGTCCGGCAACGAGGAGCAGCTGCTCGCTGTTGAGGACATGCTTGAAGAAAATGACGAGATGTTCGATTATTTGGTGAATGCAGCCAAAGAAAAGCTAGTTCGCGAATAGACAAGTGAGAACACAAAAACCATTCCTTTTCAATGAAGGAATGGTTTTTGTGTTTGTATCGTTTAGAAATTTCTATGAGCCTCATCATTCTTCTTGCTGCGTGCCTTGATGAAGTACCAGCAAATATACCCTGCAATAGCAGCGATAATGACATAGACAGCATACATGCCGTATTGGTAGATTAAATCACCAATGAATTGCACATTATCTCCGACAAATGAACCGATAATAAAGTAGATGAGCGTCCAGACAAACGCAGAAGGATAAGCGAATAAAACAAATTTTTTGAATGTCATTTTGTTCGTGCCATTCACGAATGGCATCACATGACGGAGAAAAGGAAAGATAAGACCGATTCCAAGCGCGAAGCCACCGTATTTGTCGTTCAACCGCTGAGCTCTCAGAACGAATCGTTCAATATTTTTCTTTCTCATGAACCAATCGAACAATCGGCTGCCCGCGAATCTGCCAATGAAATAGTTGAATGTCATAGCTGAGCAGATTCCGAGAAAGGTCATCGTATAAGCGGGTACTGGGGACAGGATGCCGGATGCCGCCAGAGCACCGCCAGTCATAATAACGACCTCATTCGGAATGGGTAGACCAATTAAGCCTAGACATAACACAATGAACAAAGCGGCGTAGCCCAATTCTTCTATGATAGATAATAATAAATCATAAGCCATTCTAAGTATCATCCTATCTTAATACGGAGATTTATACATATGGACATCTAAATAATCGTACCACCTTCCCGAAACGAAGGAAAGTAAAAATGGCTGACAGTCGTACCAATAGCGATGGTTTTAACTAGATTTTAACTTTTTCGTAACCACTTAAGGGGTTGATTGTACTACGATTAGTTCATTGAATCAAGTGTATCGAAAGGCGGCTATGCTAGGATGTCTGAATTTCAAGCTAGAGTTAATAAATTAAGGTCGTATGAGTCCATCAGCTACACCATTTGCCTCTATTTGCTTGGCGATGAAGAAGCTTCAGGACAAGCAGCCGAGCAGCTGCTTATTCGGATCTTCAAGGATCAGGAGTTCTGGCAAATGGAGGAGAAGGCAAGGCAGCATTATTTATTACGTATCGCAAGAGAGCAATGTTTCAAACATTCATTAAAACCTTCATTAGTGAAAACTTCTTGACTCTATATATAAAAGGATTGATCTTAAACCTCCCTCAGACGATAATAGAAGTCGCGGTATAAAATGGTAAGTACATGTCTGATGGAGAGGGAATAACTATGAATAGCAGCAGTAATAGACGCAGTGTGACGATTGCCTTGTTCGTGGCAACGTTTCTGGCTGCGATTGAAGGAACGATCGTAAGTACGGCTATGCCGAGTATTACGCAAGAGCTTAATGGCATCCAGCAATACAGCTGGATCATATCCATTTATTTGCTTGCCACCGTTATAACCACTCCGATCTATGGTAAGCTGTCCGATTTATTCGGAAGGAAGAATATGTTTGTCATTGGAGCAACCATTTTTCTTCTTGGATCCATGCTGTCTGGGCTCGCCCAGTCGATGGAGCAGCTTATTCTATTCCGCGCACTTCAAGGATTAGGTGCAGGAGCGCTGACAACAATCCCGAATACGGTAATTGCAGATTTGTATCCCTATGAGCAAAGTGCGAAGATGCAGGGCTGGATGTCAAGCATATGGGGCATCGCAGGCATATCTGGTCCACTTGTAGGCGGTTTGTTAGTCGACTACGTGTCATGGCGAGCTATTTTTTACATGAATGTACCGTTTGGGATCATTGCGATTGCCATGCTGTGGAGCTCATTGAAGGAAACGTATGAGAAGAAGAAGCATCATATCGATTATGCAGGTATTCTGACCTTCACCGTAGGAATGTTCTGTTTCTTATACGCTATAACCCTGCTGCATAATGAAAGTGGTGCAACAGGCGAATCTCCAGTAACGATTGGGCTATTCTTCGCTGCTGCAGTAGTCTTCCTAGCCTTGTTCTTCTTCATAGAATCCCGATCACCTGAACCCATCATACCGCTTCAGCTGTTCCGAATGCGCTTAATCAGCATGGTGAATATCGTTAGCTTCATCATCTGTGTGGTCAATGTAGGTACGATCTTCTATCTGCCGCTCTGGATTCAAGGCGTATTCGGAGAGAGCGCAACCTATTCGGGTCTTGCGATGATTCCGCTGTCTATAGCTTGGCCATTAGGATCGATCCTTGCAGGCAATTGGATTGCGAAGATTGGGATGAGAAGCCTATCGCTTATTGCCGCTGTCTTCCTCATTATAGGCAGCAGCGGCTTCATGCTCATGACAGCTGATACACCCATCATATTATTCATGCTCTATACATTCCTTACAGGACTGTCATTTGGCTTGTCGCTCACGAGCTTTACAGTCGCGGTCACTTCCGCGGTCAACTGGGAGCTTCGCGGGGCAGCAGTTGCGAATAATAATTTCATCCGTACCCTAGGACAGACCATTGGAATTGCTCTATTCGGTCTCATGCTTCATACAGGCGGCACAGAGATCATTGTTGCAGATGTACTAGAGGGGAGCCTTCATCGGATCTTTACCGTTCTTACGGTTCTATCGATCCTTGTATTGCTTACCGGATTCGCTCTGCCCAAGACGAATCAAGCGTCACAACAGGAGAACAAGGCAGCAATGTAGGTGTGAAGTTAAAATTAAATCTAGGCTAGCGGAATTAAACAAGTTTGGGTGCAACTTTTTCCAAATTTCTGCGTCCAAACTTTTGTCGTTACTATTATCTACAGAAGCTATCGTTCAGAAAAGGAGATTCAAATGTTTAAAAAAGTCAGCTTAGTCGCACTAGTCACACTGTTCATCTGTACTCTGATTGTTCCTATACAGACGCAAGCTCAAGGGAACGGTCAAGAACAACTCGTTCTTATCCAGAAGACCAACCAAATGTATTACAATGGCAATCTCTTCAAAGCTAGTCAGCCTTTAACCGAGAAAAAAGGGACAACGTATGTAGCCGCTCGTTCCATTGTGGACCTTCTTCAAGGCAAGCTGACGTATGATTCAAAAAGCAAAGAGTACCGTATTACCTTGGGCACTCAGGAGCTGCATTATGCGCTGAATCGTTCTTCCTACAAGGTTAACGGAAGCAGTCAGGCCATTACAGGCGCTCCATTCGTACAGAAGGGAAGTCTTATGATTCCACTTCGTACTCTACTTAAGCCAATGAATATGGCTATGACATCGAATGCAGCCGAGAAGAAAATTACACTTTCTTGGTCGGTGAAACCAATTGCGCAGTTCGCGGTTAATCCTACTATCATATTTGCAGGACAAACCGAGGTTACGTATGTGGATCAATCCTCTCATCCAACAGGTGCAGCCATCATAGATGAACGCTGGGAAGGACAGGCTCTATCCTTTGATCAGCCAGGTACATATACAGTAACAAGATGGGTACAAGATGCGAATGGCGTATGGAGTGATCCTTATTCTGTGGATGTTGTGGTTAAGCAGCCAAACCTGCCGCCGCAAGCGATGTTCAATACCGATAAATCCACGTATCGCATGGGAGAGGTCATTCAATATTATGATCTTAGCACCGATGATGAAAATAACATCAAGAAGACGGAATGGACGAACAATGCCAAGGGCTTCTTCGTGCCAGGCGAGCAGACAATTACACTTAAGGTGACGGATAATCATGGTGCTGTAGGCGAGTATTCGAAGACGATTACAATTCTGAATGAATCCTATTATTCGAAGGAAGAATTCGATCTGCTCTACACAGATGTAGGCGATAAATTCCAGATTGACGGTGCTAGCGTTCTGAAGCTGCCTACTGAGCCTTACTCCTTGTCGATTCAAGGTCAACAGACATTGATTCGCAGTAATAGTCCTGAGCATATCGTAGATGAAGGGATATACTATTCCGATACAGTAAATGGCAATGTCCGGTTTCTGACTCATAACCAGAATACTCGTGTTAATCCTGTTCGTATCTATGTGATAGCTACGAATGAGAATGCTACAGAAGCCTCGGTTACTGAGGAGCGTGTCGGAGTAGGCGGTCCTGCACCATACGTATCGCAGACAGGCAAAGTAGCAGTAGGTAATTATTTGTTCTCACGTACCGGCAGCCCTGCTAATGTGGTTACGAATATACCGGCTGGCGAGAGCAGAGTCGTGTTGAGTCAGCTTAGCAATGTGAAATTGAATGAGGCGAGAGTAGTAACAATGTACGCCGATGTGGTGACATCAGCGCCTATCAAATTCAGCATTGTAGTAGTAGATGCGGATAAGGATGTTCTGCAGGAGCTCCCGAGCTTGCAACAGCTGCCGCGTGATGGCAAGCATGTAAGGGGAACATTTGAGAAAGCAAACCGCAGCATTAATGTTCTGCAGACCATCGGAACGACTGCATCACGTATGATTCTGGCGGATAAAGTGGTCGACTCCCGGTTGTCCGGCTATGATGTCACGAACGGTGATGTGATGTCCAATGATGGCAATAACGGCGCATTGTATGTCCTGAAATTGTATCATGTCCAGCCGAACACGATGCTTGCGATTAACCCGCGTGGTGGACATTATGGGGGGGCATTCCTCGTTAATAATAAGCTGGTCTATACGACTTCGACCACGATTCTCAGCAATGCGAATGATGTAGGTGTGTTGTATCGTACTGGCGATACGGAAGAGACCGTAACGATCGTCTTCACCCCGGCATCGGGCAGCAACCTGCCAATTAATATGTTATTCTTACCGCTGCCTGAGAGAAAATAGTGAATAGAATAGTAACGACAATGAAGGTTGAGAATAAAGAAAAGTCGATGAGGCCGTAATGGCATGCATCGACTTTTTTTGTATATAGGTATTTCTCATTTTGAGATAGGAGAAAAATATTTTAATGTTATAGTTATGTCATGTAATGCTAGATTAGTAGTTTGTAAAGCGATTTATATTTACGTTTTCTATTGATAAAGAGCATTATGTCATTTAATATGTAATATAAAATAACATAGATCGTCTTCCTAATCTATTTCTCGCTTTGGATGTTGTTATATGTAGTGGAGGTGTCGTTATGCATTTGACAGTTGAGCAGGCATTAACAGTCTACCCTTTATCGGAAGGGAAGCTGGTTGCAGGTACGGCAGGCAGGAACCGAATTGTTAAATCCGTGAATGTGATGGATGCTCCCGATATTTCGGATTGGATAAAAGAAGGAGAAATGCTGTTCACTACAGCTTATATGATGAAGGATCAACCGCAGGACGCTGCAGAGCTCATATGCAGGCTGAATCAACGCGGATCATCAGCACTAGGAATCAAGCTCGGGAGATTCTGGGATTCGATCCCTGATAATTTAATTGCTCAGGCCGACGAACTCGGTTTTCCGCTAATTGAACTGCCCTATCAGTTCACTTTCTCTGATCAGATGAGTGGTTTATTCCGAGAAGAGATGAAACGAAATACAGGTGTGCTCCACGATGTGCTCGATAAGCAGGTTCGCTTGATGAGATTCGCTCTGAAAACAGAAAACATAGGAGAGCTGTTCGACGCTGTAGCTGAGATTATCGGATATCCGATGGCAGTCGTCGGTTCAAGAGGACAAATGGTATTCAACTGCTCCTTGATCTCAGATGCCGAACTGCTCGGAAGCTGGCCTTGGCCTCAGCAGCAGAAGTGGATGAAAAGCAAGCAGTGGCAGGCTTTTCGGATCCCTCTAATGAAGCAGGACAGATGTACAGGGTTTGTGCTGTTCTTCAATCCTCAGCTCTTCTTATCCACCATTGAGGAAAGCTTATATTTGCAAGCATCAGAGCTATTATCCTATCAAATGAATTTTAATTATGAAGATTACTTCGAGTTGTCTGTACAAAAGGATTTAGGTCTCATTATAAAACGTTATTTGCGTAACGGTCTGCCTATTGATACCGTTGTCGACTATGCCGATCGCTGGGAGATGGAGTTGTTCCAGCACAGCTATCGTTGCGTATTAACGGATCTGCCGTCTATATCAAGTCAAGAGAAGAGACTGGATAAGCTCGATCGGTTGAAGTCAGAGTTTCTCAGCCATACCAAGCTTCAGCACCTGAAGGGTATGCATATTGTAATGGAGGAGGGCTTGCTGTCTGTATTCCCAGAGCTCGAGGACAATAGTGAGGAACAGCTCGATTCAGCTCTCAGTGCATGCTTCTCTGCTCTGAGCAGGGATGAGAGAACGGTGCCGCGTGCGGCTGTCAGTGGGAAGAAGAAAAAACCAGGTCAGCTGTATGAAGCGTTCGATGAATGTCGGCAAACGCAGAGGCTTTCCTCTGAATGGCAGGTAGGCCAACAGATCATCAAATTCGATACGATGGATCTGGCGCTTATCTTTGAACACGTGTCCAAAGAACGAATGGAAGCTTTCTGCAATCGCTGGTTAGGCGGTCTCGTTAATAAGGAGCCCGACTATGCCAATGAGATGCTGAGGACCCTGGAGACGTATCTGGAGCAGGATGGACAGCTGAATGAGACAGCGAAGAAGCTGTTTATCCATCGCAATACTGCAACCTATCGTATTGAGAAGCTGAGTGAGCTGCTGGATGTGGACTTCAAAAAGATGAATGATCTCATGCGACTTAAGATAGCGTTCTTGTTCCGTAAGCTGCTTGGCAAAGAGCATGCTTAAATACAAGTCAGGTCAGTCAGACTTCTTCTAATGGCTGCTATTAGCCTTATATTATAGAAGAAACGCAATGATCGACAGCCGTGAAGGGGAGATGTCACTTGGATATAGCCGGAATATTGACGGTTGTTCGGGACTTGAAGCAGCCAGCGGTACTGGCGACGATTATTAACGTACAAGGTCATGCTTACCGCAAAGAAGGAGCAGCCATGCTGTTTCTCGCAGATGGAATGAGAATCGGGAGTATTAGTCCAGGCTGCTTGGAATCGGATCTTCAGGAGCGTATTGCGAATGTTCTAGAGTCTGGGAGCTATGAGATCGCTGATTATAATATGAATCCAGAAGAAGATGTGATATGGGGAGAAGCTATCGGGTGTGGAGGCTCGATTCAAGTGCTGTTGGAACCCATAGAGGGTGAACTGAAACGACAGCTGCTGTTGGTACTAGCGTTAGTAGAGCTGGATGAAGAGGTTCAATTCACAAGGCAGCTGCAAGAGGACGTCATTAAGTACAAGGTTAGCGAAAAGAGAGAAGCATATCACGCTCTAGGAATAGAGGCGGATGGTGCAAGTTCTGTTGCTTCGTATGAGCTCTTCGCTACCGTTATATCTCCGCGTCCGAGAGTTATTCTATTCGGTGCAGGGCAGGATGTCAGCGAACTCTATGCTCTGCTGTCGCAAAGTGGGTTCCGTGTGGTCATTGCGGATTGGCGGCAAAGCTACTGTAATCAGGATAGATTCCCGGGGGCAGAGCTAATGCTCGGAACTCCTGAGCAGATTATCTTGAAGCTTGGACTATCCGTTGATGATTACCTGATTGTGTGCAGCCATCAGATGCGCTATGACCGTGAGATGATTCAGCTCGGGCAGCAGCATATGCTTCAATATATTGGCGTAATGGGATCGAAGAAGCGCATTGAGCTGTTATTCGAGGGAAGGGAGCTGTCTGCAGCCATCCATGCTCCAATCGGACTGGATATAGGAGCGGAGGGCCCTCAAGAAATTGCAATCAGCATTGCCTCTGAGCTAATAGCTGTAAGAGCGGCTAGGAAGAGAGCAGTAAAGTCGAAGGAAGGTGTAAGTGATGCTAGTATCCGGCATTTATTTGGCAGCAGGACAGAGCAGAAGAATGGGGCAGCCCAAGCTAACCCTACCGCTTATACGACAAGAGCCCCTCGGAAGCTCGGGGCTTCGTGCTCTATTGGCTAGCGGCTTGGCTGACCTGCAGGTTATCGTAAGGCCTGATGATTCGCTTGATTGGATTCCAGATGCTTCGGACGGAGCATACAGCATCATTAAACCTCATATTGTCACATGCGCAGAGGCGAGGGAAGGAATGTCCTTCTCTATCCGATGCGGTGTAGACGCTGCGCTATCCAGCCTTCCGGATGCTGATGCTATCCTTATTGCATTGGCAGACCAACCGTTCATTACGGCTGCGATGGTGCGGCGTTTAATTTTATTAATGGAAGAAGATCCCACCTTAGATTACGCAGCATTCTCAGTGGATGGAGTTATAATGCCTCCGGCAATCGTGAATAGGAGTATGTTCGCTGCTTTTAGGGAGCTTAAGGGTGACGCAGGCGCACGCAAGCTGTTGGTATCTGAGCGATATCATGGAGAGGTCATCATTGTTGATGGGGATGAAACTTGGCAGCTATGGGATGTTGATGACATGGAAAGCTTGGCAACAGCAAGAGATTATGAACATTTGTTCAGGAATTAGATGGTTATGTTGTTAACTAATATGACTTGGAATATCTGCGAAAGTGCATCATGCACAATGTGAACGATTCGTTTTAGTTATCCGACCAATATAATGTTACATATATTGACGCTTAATTGACGTGAACGTATATTGTAACTACATCATTTGACTCCGGTCATGGTGGAAAAATAGAGAGTCGGGGAGGAACTGTATGAAACATCTCAGTAAAGCACGGACAATGGGGTTAGCCTTTCTTGCATTAATGGTTATTGTTCTAGTAGCTTGTTCCGGCAATAACTCGAACACGAATAACAATGGGGGCACTACAGCAACACCGGCAACCGAGACGCCGGCTGGTGAGACTACCACAGAAGCACCCAAAGAACTACCTCGCGTAGCTTTTGTTTATATTGGACCACCGGGTGATGGTGGCTGGACCTTCGAGCATGACAATGGTCGAAAGTACATGGAAGAGAAGATTGGCATCAAAGCCGATACGGTTGAGAATGTACCGGAGAGTGCCGATGCGGAACGTGTCATCACGGAGCTCGCTCAGAACCATGACATTATCTTCACGACAAGCTTTGGTTACATGGACCAGACACTGAACGTTGCGAAAAAATTTCCTGATGTAAAATTCATGCATGTGTCCGGTTACAAAACAGCTGAAAACATGGGAACTTATTTCGGTAAAAACTATGAAGCTAGTTATTTGAGTGGAATTGCAGCTGGTAAAATGACGAAATCGAATATTATTGGTTACGTTGGCGCATTCCCGATACCGGAAGTTATTTATAACATTAATGCTTTTACTCTTGGCATTCAAAGCGTAAATCCGGATGCGAAGGTTAGCGTCGTATGGAGCAACACTTGGTATGATCCGACAACAGAGCGTCAAGCTGCAATCAGCTTGCTCGATCAAGGTGCTGACGTATTGCTGGCTTACCAAGATTCACCGGCTACACTTCAGGCAGCCGCTGAACGCGGAGCGCTTGCTGGCGGTAATGACTCGGATATGACTCGTTATGCTCCTGAAGCATACTTAACGAATCCAACCTGGAATTGGGGTCCGTACTATACGAAGGTTGTTCAATCCGTTATAGACGGTACATGGACAAGTGAACAATATTCAGGGGATATGGTGGATGAGATGGTTGGCTTAGCACCACTGGGATCAAGTATTCCTGACGATGTGAAGAAGCTCGTAGAGGATGCTAAGGCGAAAGTGCTGTCTGGTGAGCTTGATGTGTTCACTGGACCAATCGTTGCTGCTGATGGAACAACGAAGCTAGAAGCCGGCAAATCATTCACACTGGAAGAAATTCTAGCTATGAATTGGTTCGTTAAAGGCGTAGAAGGCACGATTCCTAACTAATGAACTAGTGCATATAAGCCATACGTGATAGACCCAACAAATCCCTTGTATAAGGGATTTGTTGATTTATCCGCTGCATGTCATTCTGCTTCTCGAAGTTAAGGTAGGAGGGACCCGTTAATGAGTGATAGCTATTCCGTGGAAATGCAGCAGATTGTCAAACAATTCGGACCTGTCATTGCGAACGATCGTGTTGATTTTAGAGCCAAGTCAGGCGAGATTCATGCTCTCCTTGGAGAGAATGGAGCGGGAAAGAGCACGATGATGTGTATGCTCTCTGGTGTATATCGTCCTACTAGCGGTGAAATTTACATTCATGGCGAGAAGGCTAAAATTCGTTCTCCGAAGGATGCGATGAATCTAGGTGTAGGGATGGTCTTCCAGAACTTTCGGCTTGTTCAAACCTTGACTGCTGCTGAGAATATTGTTCTAGGAGAGAAATCGTCATTCTGGCGAGGGCCAAGATGGATGAAGAATAAGGAAGCGGAGATTGAATCCATAGCAACGAAGTTCGGCCTGACCTTTCCAGTAGATCGTCCGATCTGGCAGCTATCCGTAGGGGAGCAGCAGCGTGTAGAAATTGTTAAGACGTTATATAGAGGTGCTAGTCTCATTATTCTAGATGAACCAACATCAGTGTTAACCCCTGGTGAAGCCGATCAGCTGTTTGAGACCTTGATGCACATGAAAGCGGAAGGAAAGACCGTCATCATGACGACACACAAGCTCAAGGAAGTAATGGCAGCATCGGATCGGATTTCGGTTATGCGCAAAGGTCAGCTCACCCACACGATGGAAAAAATCGCCACGAGTGAAAGGGAGCTCGCTCGTCTCATGGTAGGCAAGGAGATGGTTACCGCAAAGCCAATGGTAAGCCGCCCTGCAGGGAAGCCGCTTCTAATCGTCGATCAAGTAGATGTCAATGCCGATCACGGCCGCAAAGCGCTCAATCAGCTGAAGCTTCAGGTCAATGAAGGGGAAATTGTTGGGGTGGCTGGCGTAGCGGGTAACGGACAGAAGGAGCTGGCAGAGATGCTGACCGGTCTGCGTGCTTGGAAGAAAGGATCGATTCAGTTCAATGGGAAGCCGCTCAAAAACGCTTCTGTACGCGGCGCCATTGAATCGGGGATCGCTCATGTGCCTGAGAATCGCATGAAGAGCGGTCTGGCAGGCGGACTCGGCATTGTTGATAATTTGCTATTCAAATCCTATCGGACGAAGGAGCGCTCACGCTTCGGGTTTCTGAGGACTGGTGCTAATCGAATATGGTCGCAATCTCTCGTTGAGCAGTTCGATGTAAGGACACCGAATCTAGACACACCTGTTCGACAGCTGTCCGGGGGCAATCAACAGAAGCTGCTGTTCGCCAGAGAGGTCCATCAGCAGCCGCTTCTCATGGTCGCAGTCCATCCGACTCAAGGGCTCGATGTTGGTGCAACCGAAGGCGTTCATCGACTGCTGACTGATATGCGCAACAATGGCAAGAGTGTATTGCTGATCTCAGAGGATTTGGATGAAGTCATGCAGCTGTCCGATCGAATTCTAGTCATCTATGACGGTCGCATCGTAGGCGAGATGGCGAGAGGAGAGGCAAGCCGGGAACAAATCGGCATGTATATGGCTGGTGTGCAGGATTCTGATGAGGAGGAGAAGGCCGTATGAGTGAACAGCCAGTATCAGGCAGCTTAGGTGTTGATCAAGCCGAGTCGGCACCTCGATCCAGACGGTTCTCTTATCGAATTGAGATCGATCCATCGAAGAAAGACAGTCCGTGGTGGATGACGATCATCTCCGTACTGATGGCTCTTATCTTATGTGGCATATTCATTGCCGCTAATGGAATGAATCCAATTACCGTCTATACGAAAATGATCACGGGCGCCTTCGGCTCGACGTTCGGAATAACCGAGACGCTGGTGAAGTCCATACCGCTGCTGTTATGCGGAATAGGCGTTGCCATTGCATACCGCATCTCCGTATGGAATATCGGAGCGGAGGGACAGTTCGCTGCTGGCGCGATGGCGGCTACGGCAGTGACGGTTTATTTTCCCAATATGCCTGGCTACCTTATTATACCTGCTATGGTCGTATTCAGTATTGTAGGCGGTGGAATATGGGGACTGCTTACCGCTATTCCAAGAACGTATTTTCAAGTTAATGAGCTTATTACTTCCTTAATGCTGAATTACGTAGCTCTTCTTGCATTGAATTATTTTGTATTCGGGCCTTGGAAGGACCCAGCAGGAATGAACTTTCCTGGAACGCCAATGTTCACAGAAGCGCAATCCTTGCCTGTATTAGGTGATACGCGGCTTCATTTTGGCTTAATCTTCGGCATTGTTGCCGTTCTGCTCTATGCTTTCATGATTAAGTACACGAGATGGGGATACGAGCTCAGGCTTATCGGCTCTAATCCGGAAGCGGCGAAGAATGCGGGTATTCGCATCAGCCGTCATATCCTGATCGTCATGCTCATTAGTGGAGGGATGGCAGGACTTGCTGGAATGAGTGAGGTATCTGGTGTTACGCATCGTCTCATGTATGGCATATCGCCTGGGTATGGCTATACCGCAATCATCGTAGCTTGGCTGGCTAAGCTCAATCCATTCGGCCTAGTATTATCCTCGTTCTTGTTCGGGGGACTGATTGTAGGGGGCTTCAGCGTACAGACGATCGGGCTGCCATCTTCCTTCTCATCCATGATCCAAGGAGCCATTCTATTCTTCCTGATTGCAGGTGGCATGGTTAGTAAATTCCGTATTCGTAGAAACGGCTAAAGAGGGGCGGAGTTAGGAATGGAATTGATCACTCAATTGTTGGTTGCCGCCATATCTTCTGGCACGCCTCTATTATTCGCGACACTTGGAGGCATTCTGATCGAGCGCTCGGGTATAATCCAGCTTGGAGCGGAAGGACTCATGCTAATGGGGGCAGTTATTGCCTGCATGACTTATCTGAATACGGGCAATCTGGCAATTACGATTGCAGCAGCTTGTGCCATCACCGCCATCCTTGGTCTTGTCCATGCCTTTCTAACCGTAACACTGAGGGCGAACCAGATCGTGAGCGGACTTGCCATGACTCTCTTCGGCGGTGGCCTAAGTGCTTATCTCGGTAAATCGATAACGGGGCAGCCTGTTACAGGTGCAGTTCCTAAGCTGGATATGGCCTGGATGGAGTCGGTTCCGGTCATCGGGTCTGTGCTGGCACATCTGGATATATTCACATGGTTCAGCTTTGTACTCGTAATTGTAATGCATTTGTTCATAAATCGTACGTCATGGGGGCTCCATCTTCGGGCAATTGGGGATAATCCGCCAACAGCGGATGTAATGGGAATAAGAGTGCAGACCTTCCGTTATGGCTATGTAATTGTCGGCACTATGCTTATCGGTCTGGCTGGTGCAGATCTGCTGCTCGTGTATTCACCAACTTGGATTGAAGGCATGACAGCGGGTAGAGGCTGGATCGCGGTTGCTCTTATTATTTTTGCCAGATGGAATCCGATTCGCGCTCTGCTCTGTGCTTATTTCTTCGGTGCTCTAGATACGCTTGGGTTCCGCATACAATTAATAGGGAGCGAAATTCCATCTTATTTTCTCAAAATGATTCCTTATATCGTTACGATTCTCGTATTGATGTTCCTTGGCTGGCGTAATCGCAACAAGCCTTCAGGAGCTCCTGAGGCGCTGGGCAATCCGTATATTCGTGAGCAACGATTCTAATATTCGAAGTCTTCAGTTAGGGGGGGAGAGTTATGTCGGCGAATGCACAAGGATTAATCCATACTCCCTTCGTATGGTATCCAAGCAATAGCATGGAGGCATGGGAGCTTAAGCAGTCATTAGGAGCTTCCGGCATCTTCACAGCAGGTGGTACGCTGCTCCGGACACAATGGGAGTCAGGTGCATCACCTATGCCTGATCACCTTATACATGTGGGCGGCTTAGAAGAGCTTGAAGGCATATCGCTTACAGGCGATGAGGATGGCTGCTCGATTGGAGCATTAACAACGTTATCGGCATGCAGACACAGCCAAGTGTTGGAGATGAATTATCCTGCATTAACAGAAGCGATGCGCGTCATTGCAGCACCTTCGATTCGGAATCAGGCTACACTTGGTGGCAATGTGCTATCTATGGTTGGAGATTCGCTGCCTGCTCTCCTGCTCTATGATGCTGAACTGTACTGGCATGATGGTCAGGCTGGCTTACAGGAAGCATTGTCGGAATGGCTGTCAACCGCGGCTATCCATCCTACGTGGAGAAGCAGAGTTCTGCTCAAGGTACAGCTTCCTCTTGCTGCGCAAGAGAATGCTGTGCCTCTGGAATCGAACATAAAGCGATTCGTCGCTTTTCATAAAGTCGGCAGACGGGAAGCTTTTACACCTTCTGTCGTTACAGTCGCTTGGCATGCCGAGCTGGATGCACAAGGCAACTATGCTGACGTCCGTATTGCTGTTGGCGGAGGACAGACTATCCCAAGGCGAATGGAGGAGGCGGAGAAGCTGCTTATCGGTTCATCCGCTAGTCTGGATAAGATACAGGAATTGCAGCAATGTGTAGTCGAACTATTCGAACCGATAGGAGATGCATTCGCTTCAGTGGAATACCGCAAGCAGACAGCTGCGAATCTATTGGCTTCGGAGTTGTGGAAGATCGCTAGAGAGGTTGGTTAAGGAAGGGGTATGACATATGCTGCTAAACCGATCAGCAAGCGGTAAGCGTTGGCGGATCAGGCCTGACGGACCAGATAAAGTGACAGGAAAGCTTACTTACTTAACGGATATGACCGAGCAAGGCATGCTCATAGGCAGAGTACTTAGAAGTCCGCACCCACATGCACGGATTATCGCTATTCGCACTAGCAGAGCCGCTGAATTGGAAGGCGTGCATGCTGTTCTGACTTATCAAGATGTTCCCGGACTCAATCGATTCGGAATTGCATTCCCCGATCAGCCTGTATTGTGTGAAGACCGCGTTCGCTATATTGGAGATGCGGTTGCTGCTGTAGCAGCAGAAACTGCCGAGCTTGCTGAATTTGCGCTCACTCTAATAGAAGTAGACTATGAGGTGCTGCCGCTTGTCGATGATGCAGAGCAAGCACAGGAGGAATACTCTCCACAGCTTCATCCGCAGGGCAATATCCTTCACCGGAATGGTCATCGAATAGGCGAGATTGAAGAGGGGTTCGCTGCTTGTGCTCATATTGTGGAAGAAACGTATGATACGCCAAGGCAGATGCATACGTACATGGAAACCGAAGGAGGGCTGTTCGTTCCAGAAGCGAATGGACGATTAACCGTATTCTCACCTACTCAGCATGGATTCATGGATCGGATGCAATTGGCTCGTATATTAGCGATTCCACAGACAGATATCCGTATTGTCTCTAGCCCAATTGGCGGCTCCTTCGGCGGAAAAGATGAGCTGAATGTACAGCCATATGGTGCGCTGCTGGCGCTAAAGACGAAGCGTCCGGTCAAAATCCATCATTCCAGATGGGAATCGGTACGAGCGGGACTTAAGCGGCATCCGATGAGAATAACCATGAAGACAGGAGTCGACGCCAGCGGATGCTTCCTTGCCCATCAAGTGAAGATTGTTGCTGATACGGGGCCGTATGCCACGCTAGGTGCGGAAGTGCTCAACTTTGCGATAGAGCATGTTATTGGCCCGTACACGTATCAGAATTTGGACGTTGATGGAGTATCGGTCTATACGAATAATGGGATGTCAGGTGAATTCCGCGGCTTCGGCGGCAATCAGGCGATATTTGCTCTTGAAGGTCAGATTGATCGATTGGCAGAAAAGCTTGGACTAGATCCTTGGAAGCTCCGTCAGATGAATATGAGACAGCCGAATGACCCAGGTCCGTTCGGTCAGCCGATAGCTCCTACGAATGGAGCCCATCAAGTGTGGGACGCTCTATCCTCCAGCAGCTTATGGCAGGAGAGAAGCAGGCCGAGAGTGGTTCCTGAGGAGACGCCTTGGATCAGAACAGGCATCGGAGCAGCATTCACGATGCATGGAGCAGGACTTGGCGTAGGCATACCAGATCCTGCGGGAGGCAGGCTAACACTAGCTGCTGATGGCAAGATCGAGGCCGTATTCGGATATGAGGAATTCGGTCAAGGCCTGCTTGCGACGCTTGAGCTAATGCTGATTGAGCAATTCGGCTTCGCTGAAGAGGATATTCGAATTATTATCGGTGATACAGATGTGGTGCCAGAGAGTGGATCAACCACTGCCTCTCGCGCCACGAGCATGATGTGGAAATCACTGCAGAATCTGCAGCCCGTGTTCACGAAGGCCGTGCTTGAGCAAGCTGCTAACCTGCTGGAAATGCCAATCGAGCAGCTCCAGCTCGGGGCAGGAGGAATATGGGATGCTGATCAGCGGCAGCTGCTGTTGACTTACGCTGATCTAGCGTGTACATGCGATGAGCCGATCAGTCGTACGACGAAATTCGATTTCCCGACCTCTCCATCCGATCGAATAGGTGCGCATTTCTTGTATACCTATTCAGCTGTAGCGGTTAAGACCGAGGTTAATCTATTAACAGGCCGCGTACGTCTGCTGGATCAATATCATGTGGTAGCTGCTGGGCCTGTCATGAATCCGCAGGGATTTCTAGGGCAGATTGAAGGCGGCAGCAGCATGGCTCTGGGCTTCACGTTAACGGAGGATGCTGTTATGGAGAAAGGCCATTATTTGACGAAAAACTTGGATACGTATCTCGTACCTACAATCGTAGAGCACCGGGGTACGATTGCTGTACAGCCGATTGAAGATTTGCCGGATGATGATACGTATGGACCGCGAGGAATAGGTGAGGTTGGTTCCGTTACGTTAGCACCTGCGATGGCAGCAGCTATCTATGAGGCAGTAGGCAAGAGAATCTGCAAGCTGCCTGTCGAGCCAGAGCTGCTCCAAGAACCATTGTCGTCTATTTTGATGAATACGAATAAGGCGGTGGGCGGACAATGAGCGACAACACAATGGCCGATACCTTGGAGCAATTGACCTGTCATATTAATGGCAAGAAGACAGAGCTGCATGTCCCGCCAGCCAAGCGATTGCTATCTGTGCTGAGGGATGATCTAGCGATGACTGGCACGAAGCGATCCTGTGAGATTGGACGCTGTGGTGCCTGTATGGTGCTCATTAATGGACAGCCGATGAATGCCTGTCTTACGATGGCCTATCAATGCAGTGGCAAAGAGGTTACAACGATAGAAGGAATAACGAGCGCGGATGGGGAAATGGATGTGATCCAGCGAGCTTTTCTGGAAGAGGGCGGCTTCCAATGCGGTTACTGCACGCCAGGGATGGTCGTATCCGTCAAAGCTCTGCTCGATCATAATCCAGCCCCCTCGAATGAAGAGATAGAGGAAGCTTTATCAGGCAATATATGCCGCTGTACAGGCTATGGAGGCATTAAACGTGCCGTTCAGAGAGCCATTGAATGGAGGAGTAGTGAATATGAAACTATCTGATATTAATGAATTGTCGCAAGAGTCATTCGTGGCCTTGTTAGGTGAAATATTCGAGCATTCCCCATGGGTCGCAGAGCTTGCTTACGAGCACAAGCCTTTTGCAGCTACCGCAGAGCTGCATTCTACCATGGTGAATATAGTAAAAGGCGCTAGCTTGGAGCAGAGGGTTGCTCTGTACAAAGAGCATCCAGACTTGGCGACGAGAATAAGAATTGGTGAATATTCAACGAAAGAGCAGCAGGGTGCAGGTCTTGATCGGCTGACACCGGAGGAATTCGAAGTATTCTCAGAAGCGAATCGTCAGTATACGGAGAAGTTCGGTTTTCCTTTTCTGTTCGCCGTGCGGGGCAAAGACAAGTCGGATATTCTGACAGCCATGCAGACAAGAATTCATCATACTGCTGATGAGGAGACAGAGGAAGCCATGCAGCAGATTGAGACGATTACAGGCTTCCGGCTTCATGATCTCATAACCGAATAATACCAGGGGACCGGGAGGAGAGGAATAGAGATGACGGCAGGCAGAATTACAACACATGTACTCGATTTGTCTGGGGGTAAGCCAGTTGTTGGCTTGACCTTGGAGCTATGGCTCGTATCGGATAATACGCCTAAGTTGCTGCAAACCGCAGTGACGAATTCAGATGGAAGAATAGATACGCCGCTTCTGAGCGGAAATGCAATGAATGTAGGCATCTACGAGATTATATTTGCTGCTGGAGATTATTATCGGAAGAGTAGAGCATCGGAGGAAGAACTGTTGTTCGATCACATTCCAATTCGGTTCAGTGTTACTCATGCCGAGGCTCACTATCATATTCCGCTGCTCGTCGCACCGGGAGGCTATAGCACTTATCGAGGAAGCTAGGGAGGCAATGCGATGAATGAAGCTTATGATCTTATTATAAAAAATGGCTTTGTCGTACTCGAGCAGGAGGTTCGCAAGCTGGATATAGCTATTCAAAGCGGCCGAATAGTCTCTTTGTCGGATTCATTGGCAGACGACCATGCTAGCTCATATATCGATGCAGAGGGTCAATATATTGTACCAGGAATGATTGATATTCATGTTCATTTCAACGAACCGAATTATGGTCATTGGGAAGGCTTCGCTACAGGCTCAGCTTCTCTGGCGGCGGGAGGATGCACGATGTATGCCGATATGCCGCTCAATGGCAATCCTCCTACTGTGACGCCAGAAGCGCTCGCAGATAAGGCAGCGAGAGCAGCAGAGAACTCAGTCGTTGATTATACGTTCTGGGGCGGACTCGTTCCAGGCAAGCTGGATCAGCTGGAGGCCATGCATGCAGCGGGAGTGGTCGGGTTCAAAGCCTTCATGTCTAACCCAGGCGGTGAAGGCGAAGGAAGGTTCCGTGAAGTCGATGATTGGACATTGTTCGAGGGGATGAAGCGAATTGCAGCATTAGGCGGCTTCGTAGCCCTACACGCGGAGAGTGATTCCATTACTTCACGTCTAGCTGAGGAGTCTATAGCTGCCGGATTGTCGGATGCGAGAGCGTTCGTGGGCACAAGACCGATTATAGCCGAGCTTGAAGCTGTTAATAAAGCACTGTTGTTCGCAGAGCAAACGGGCTGTGAGGTTCATTTTGTGCATATTAGCAGTGTGGAAGCAGTGGAAATGATCGATCGTGCGAAGAAGCAGGGCCTTGCAGTGACCGTAGAGACATGCCCCCACTATTTGCTGTTGACGGAGGATGACATGGCTGAGTTAGGACCTGTTGCCAAGTGTGCGCCGCCGCTCAGAAGCAAGAAGCAGAAGGAGGGCATGTGGCGAATGATTGCAGAAGGCAAGCTGGATGTTATTGCTTCTGACCATTCTCCTTGTCCGCCAGAGCTGAAGTTCGATGAATCGCTTACTTTCTTTGAAGCATGGGGCGGCATATCCTCTGCACAGAGCAGCTTGGAGCTAGTCCTGCATGAAGGGTGGCTTAAGCGCCAAATCCCGATTAATGAATTATCCGCAATATTATCGACAGGGCCTGCTCAGCGCTTCGGTCTGTACCCGAAGAAAGGTATCATTGCAGTCGGCTCTGATGCAGATTTGGCTATCATAGATCCGAATGTCACATATACACTTACTCAAGATCATTTGCAGTATAAGCATAAACATAGTCCCTATGTAGGGAAGGAAATAAATTGCAAAGTTACAGCCACCTTGGTAAGGGGGGAGCTCGTATACTCAGCTGATGCAGGGATCGTCAATGATCATCATGGTCAGCTTATGCTGCAGGCTGTCGTTACCAAATAGGATGGATAGGTAAGAAGAAGATAAGTAGAGGAAATAAACCTTAGTAGAGGAGGCTATTCAAATGAGGATACCGATGAAACAAGATGCTGCCTCTTTCGTATCCCTTCTTCTTGAAGAGCTCGCCTCAATCGGGTCAGATGACCAAGGCGGAGTTACGCGGCTGCTATATTCAGACGAGTGGCTGCAAGCTCAGCTCTTCTTGGCTGAACGGATGAAGATGCTTGGTATGGATGTGCGATTCGATCAAGTTGGTAATTTGTTCGGCAGATTACAAGGAAGCGCCAAGGATGCTCCTGTTATTCTGACGGGTTCACATATTGATACAGTCCGTTCAGGGGGACATTATGACGGTGCTTACGGTATTGCAGCCGGTATTGCGGCATTAACCTATTTGAAGGATACGTATGGACAGCCAGTTAATACACTCGAAATCGTGTCCTTCTGCGAAGAGGAAGGCAGCCGTTTCCCGCTTACCTACTGGGGATCAGGCAATATGACAGGTCTGTATGATCTGCAGCACGGAGTGAATGTCTATGACACAGATGGAATAAGTCTTCATCAGGCAATGGAGGATGCGGGATTTGCAAGAATGGATCAGGCTCCTTGCAGCTCAGAAGGGCTCGGGGCATTCTTAGAAATACACATTGAGCAAGGGCCGGTTATGGAGCGACAACGCAAACGGATTGGTATCGTTGAAGCGATTGTCGGTCAACGCCGTTACGCAGTAACCGTGCATGGTGAGACTAACCATGCAGGTACGACGCCAATGTCGATGCGCAAGGATGCGCTTGTCGGAGTGGCCGAGATGATCCTCCAGCTCGAGGCGGACGCGATTATTTGCGGCGAGCCGTTAGTTGCAACAGTGGGACGGATTGATTGTGTACCGAATACGCCGAATGTTGTTCCGGGCTCCATTGGATTTACAGTAGATGTGCGCCATACGGATGATGCTGTTATTACTGAATTCTGTGAAGCTGTATTCGGCAAGTTCAAGGAGATGGCGAAGTGGAGAGGCTTGGAGCTGACGATCGTTCCTTGGCTCGAGGCTAAGCCAGCGCCTATGCATCGTGAATTAAGCGATAGGCTGGAGAGAATCTCGAATGAACTGTCACTGCCATATAGAAGGATGGTCAGCGGGGCAGGACATGATGCGCAGTTATTTACAAGCGTTTGCCCGACTGCTATGCTATTTGTGCCAAGTAAAGACGGGATTAGCCATTCACCACTTGAATTCACAACAGCAGAAGAGCTCGCGGATGGCGTATCCGTATTAGCGGCATTGTTATATGAGTTAGCGTATGAGGGGAAACTGCCATGAAATTATATACTGAATTAGCTCCATCACAGAGAACGATTATGACACCAGGTCCGGTTGAGGTTGATCCAAGAGTGCTTCGAGCGCTGTCATACCCGATACTGGGACAATTTGATCCGGAGTTCACAGCATTAATGAATGACACGATGGAGATGCTTCGCGTATTATTCAAGACGGATAATCAGTGGGCTTTTCCCGTTGATGGCACCTCAAGGTCAGGTATTGAAGCCGTTCTAACCAGCTTGATCGAGCCTGGTGATAAAGTGCTGATTCCGATATACGGAAGGTTCGGGTATTTGCTGCATGAAATCGCCGATCGCTGCGGAGCAGAAGTGACGACTCTCGAGAAGGAATGGGGCTGCGTCTTCGATCCTGAGGAAGTCATTAACGCGATCAAGAAGGAAAAGCCAGCTCTTGTTCTGATCGTTCATGGCGAGACGTCGACAGGACGCATTCAGCCGCTGACTGATATCGGCAAAGCCTGCCGCGAGATGGATGTACTGCTCGTCGTTGATGCGGTAGCGACCATTGCTGGTGTCCCCGTAGAAACGGATGCATGGTGCTTGGATGCTGTTATTGGAGGCACGCAGAAATGCTTGTCCGTCCCATCAGGAATGGCACCTATCACTTATAATGAAAGAGCCGCAAGCAAAATCGCAGCGCGCAAGAAGGTGGAGCGCGGACTGCGGACAGCGGATGATCTGGGCAGTACCCATGGCGGCAGACCACAGATTCAGAGCAATTATTTCGATCTAAGCCAGCTGCAGGATTATTGGAGTCCTGCTAGGCTGAATCATCATACCGAAATGACTTCGATGCTGTATGCGCTTCGTGAAGGGCTGCGTATTACGCTAGCAGAAGGGCTTGATCAGCGGTTCGCTAGACATCGGCTGCATGAGTCAGCTCTTGTAGCGGGGATTGAAGCGATGGGACTTTCCTTCTACGGCGATCCTGCGTGCAAGCTTCCTGTCGTTACCTGCATCGACATCCCTGCAGGTGTCGACGGAGAATCCGTACGCAGCATGCTGCTTGATCAATTCGGCATCGAGATTGCTAGCTCTTTTGGTCCATTGAAGGGTAAAATATGGCGGATTGGTACAATGGGCTACAGCTGCAATCAGAAAAATGTGCTTCACCTGCTGGGCGCATTCGAGGCTGTACTGCTTCGTCATGGCGCTAGCCTGCCTGCAGGTTCAGGTGTTCAGGCTGCATTAGATGTATATGCTAACGCTAATAAATAAGCTTTCCATAATAGTGTGACTGCTAGCCGCCGCCCGGAGCAATGGACGGCGGTTTGCTGTAACGAGAGGAGTATGAACAATGATTACATCAGAGCAATTAGAGCTGCTGCACAAGCTTCCAAAAGTCGATCTTCATGTACATCTGGATGGGAGCGTTAAACCGGCTACCGTTGTTGAGCTGGCTGCCATTCAAGGAAAGAGCCTCCCTACAGAAGCAGTGGATGGGGACCTTACGCCTTGGATGCAGATTGATGATAGCTGCCAGAGCTTGAAGGAGTATTTGAGCAAGTTCCAATTCGTGCTGCCTTTCCTCCAAACGGCTGAAGCCTTGGAAAAGGTAGCCTATGAAGTGGTTGAGCAAGCTGCTGAGCAGAATTGCCATTATATTGAGGTTCGATTCGCGCCATTGCTTCATACGATCGAGGGCTTATCGCTCGATGATGCTATTCATCATACGATAGTAGGCTTAGAGCGTGGAGAAGCGAGCTTCGGAGTTAAGGCGAGGGCGATTGTTATTTGCTTGAGAAGTGATACCGTCGAGCAGAACTTGGAAGTGGTGGAGGCGGCTGCCCGCTATTATGGACAGGGGGTAGTCGCTGTTGATCTGGCTGGAGACGAGGCATCCTTCCCGCCAGTGCTTCATCACAGCATATTTGAACGGGCTGGCTCGTTAAATCTGCCTATAACGATTCATGCAGGAGAAGCGGGCGGCTCCGATAATGTGAAGGAATCGATTATGGCGCTTGGTGCGCGCCGAATTGGACATGGTGTTCGTATCATTGAAGATCCGGCAGTTATGGAGCTAGTGAAGAAGACGAGAACACCGCTGGAGATGTGCCCAGTCAGCAATATTCAGACCAAAGCTGTATCAGGCTGGGAGGTCTATCCCATCAGACAGTTTGTTGAAGAAGGTATTGTTGTAACAGTTAACACGGATAATATGACCGTATCTGGAACTACGATGACGCTGGAATATCACATGCTAATGGAGAAATGCGGGTTCACCCTGAATGAAATAGGCTCGTTGATTATGAATAGCGCGGGAGCTGCATTCCTCGAAGAGCAAGAGAAGGAACAATTGAAGGGGAGCATAGCAGCAGCGCTGACTGATCTAGGAATTCACCCTCTATCTGGATAATTGAAACAGCTAAACATAAGGAGTAAAGTATGCACAACTATCCCATGACGAGACTGGCTGCGGCATTAGCATCAGCTGTCTTACTTTTAACAAGTGTCGCATGCGCCAGTGCAGAGGAGAACCGAGCTCCGACAGCAACGCTTGCTGCTGCGAAGACACCGGTTCCTTCCGAGACGCCTGCCGAGCTCCCAGAAGCGACTCCTGTCGCAACGATGGAAGGAGTGGAGGAGACTGTGGAGGAGCAAACGCCTGAATTAGAGCAGTCAGCGTCACCGTCGGATGGCATGGATGAGAATGAAGTCATTGTTCGCAGGAACAAGCTGCCGGAGGGCTTCGTCTATCTCGATGAAATCGTGCCAGATGCTCAATATGATATCCGTTATTATGGAGAATATAATTTCGTAGGCTCTCCAATTGATGGGTATAAAGCTCCTCTTGCAATCATGACGAGCAAGGCGGCGAAGGCTCTGACGGCAGTGAGTGATGAGCTTGCCCCCAAGGGCTATGAGCTCAAAATTTATGATGCCTATCGGCCAAGCAAGGCCGTAGCGCATTTCAAACGCTGGGCGGCAGATACGGATGATATAGCGATGAAGGATATTTTTTATCCCGATATGGATAAGAGCAAGCTGTTCAAGCAAGGGTATATTTCTTCGAGATCCGGCCATTCCAGGGGCAGTACAGTGGACCTGACGATTGTTCACAAGGATACAGGTGAAGAGGTGGATATGGGCGGTCATTTCGACCTGCTGGGAGAGCTTTCTAATGAAGATACGAAGCGCATTACACAGGAGCAATCGGATAATCGCAAGGTGCTTAGAGAAGCGATGGAGAAGAATGGCTTCAAGCCTTACAGCAAGGAATGGTGGCACTATACGCTAGTGAATGAGCCTTATCCTGATCGTTATTTTGATTTCGATGTCGAGTAAATCAGTCTTTATATTGCTTCCGAGTACGATTCATAATAGAATGAATTGATTATGAATATTTGGAAGGAGTGGGGATATGAGGAATCGGGATTGGACTAATGATTTCAATGATTTCATTATCAATCGTTTCTTACCTATTTTCATTCTTGATAAACACTAAAGCACTTGCTGCTTTAGTGTTTTTTTATTTCATTAGGGGGTGAGTGGTTTGAGAAGGTACAATCGCGTTCTGATCAAGCTAAGCGGCGGTGCAGTAGCAGGGAATAGTGAATTCGGGTTCGCCCCTGAACGACTGGAGCATATTGCAGGTGAAATCTTGTCTGTCGTGAACTTGGGAATAGAGGTGTCACTCGTTATCGGCGGAGGCAATATTTTTCGCGGCAATGGCAGAGAGCTGGGGGATTGAACGAGCTGAGGCCGATAATATTGGAACACTCGCTACCGTCATCAACAGTCTCATGCTCAGAGGCGTGCTCAAAGCGAAGCTGAATAAGGAAGTGCGAGTGATGACTGCTCTTCCTGTCAGCTCAGTAGCCGAGCCGTATATTCGCTTAAGAGCTATTCATCATCTGGAGAAAGGCTATGTGGTTATTTTTGCTGGAGGGAATGGACAGCCATATGTAACAACAGACTATCCTTCCGTGCAACGAGCAATTGAAGTGAACTGCGATGCAATTCTCGTTGCCAAGCAAGGCGTCGATGGTCTACTAGATGCTGACCCTAAGCTGAATAAAGATACACGCAAGTTCAAATCTTTACACTACAACGATGTCCTTCAGCGCAATCTTAAAGTGATGGATCAATCCGCATTTATTCTGGCAAGAGACTATAATCTTCCGATTCATGTCTTTAACTTCGATAAGCCCGGCTCGATGAAAGAAATATGCCAAGGTAAACATCACGGAACTGTAATTAGCAAGGAGTCTGTATTGGAAATGGATGCATGAGAAGGGGAGCTCACTCCTTAATGAACAAGAATTCAGAAAGATATGGTTCAGACGGAAGGGCTGTACAATTAGTTGCAGGGTGCCTGAGTTATTTTCATAGCCATTCTATTGACAACACCTTACTTGTCATGTAATATTTAACCTGTTCAGCTGAATCATAACTTCATACTTATCGTATAACCCCGCAGCAGCAAGGTAATCAAGGGCGGGGGTTTCTACGGGAAGCCTTAACTTCCTAACTACGAATATAGCGAATCATGTTTGAGTGATTTCTATATTCCTGGTTAGGATTTTTTATTGTCGTTCAATGGTTTAAGGAAATAGAGGAGGATTTAAGAACATCATGAGATATTTATTATCGGTATTATTCGGGGCAATGAGCTACGGCATTCTTTCTACGATTGTCGTCATTGCTTATGGCAAAGGTTATGAATTAGGAGAAGTAGTAGGTACACAGCTATTGATAGGCTTTATTCTATCTTGGATTATGGCGATCTATATGAAAAATCGAGAGAAGAGAAAAGCGAAGTCTGATGCTGGAATGGTCCAGTCAACCGCCCAACAAGCCATGAGGATGACCTGGAAGCACAGAATATTGCTGATGCTTGCTGGTACGCCAACAGCCATTACTGGACTACTGTACTACCAGTCTCTCCGCTATATCCCTGCTTCACTTGCTATTATATTATTATTCCAGTTTACTTGGATTGGGGTGCTTGTACAGGCTGTGTCGCAGCGCAAACGTCCGAATGGACTGATGCTAATCACGCTGCTGGTGTTGTTCGGTGGGACATTACTGGCTGCAGGCGTAATGGAGCAAGGCAGTGGCAAATTCCATCTAATGGGTATTGTTCTTGGACTTCTGTCCGCAGTAAGCTATACGATCTTTATTCTAGTGAGTGGAAAAGCTGTGCCTGGGGCACATCCCGCAACCCGCAGCGCATGGATGCTTACCGGTGGTGTAACACTCGTGTTTATACTATTCCCACCAGCATTCTTGTTTAACGGTCTGATATGGGGCGATCTGCTGCTATATGGATTCCTGCTCGGGTTGTTCGGAGCATTCATCCCACCACTGCTGTTCGCAGTAGGTGTTCCGCATATTGGTGAAGGAATGGCTGCGATTCTTGGAGCGGCGGAGCTTCCGATCGCTGTTATGCTGTCCTCATTCGTTCTCAATGAGCATGTATCCTTGCTGCAATGGGCTGGTGTTATACTCGTATTAATTGGGGTTGCGCTGCCCGAAATGATTAAGCTGATCAGAGTGAACAGACGGATTGTTCGAACGCACTAAACAAGAAGAAGCTGGATGCCAATGTGGCTCCAGCTTCTTCTATTTGGTGCGCCCAGCATGGGCGCTATCTCTAGGGTTCAAGTCCCGAATGGCGAAGGCAGTAGTAGCCATAGCTTAAGGCAAGGGTGTCCATCGTGAGGTGGAATCTGAAGGAA